>NZ_JBSFWJ010000007.1:0-145245 GCF_053592695.1 Saccharopolyspora sp. NPDC002578
TGTCTTCTCGCGAGGACAGCTTTTTCCCTCGTGGCGGAGCCACTTGGGAAAAAGATCCCGCAGCGAGAAGACACCTGAGGTTCCGCCACCCGACCACCCGAGCAAAAAGACCGGACGATCAGTAAGTAGGCAGGCTGGTGTCGACTTCGTTGGCCCATCCGAGGACTCCGCCGCCGACGTGCACGGCGTCGGAGAATCCGGCCTTGTGCAGCGCCGCGAGGGCCTCGGCGGAGCGTCCGCCGGACTTGCAGTGCAGCACGATCTGCCGGTCCTGCGGCAGTTCCGCGAGCGCCTCGCCGGAGAGGATGCGGTCCTTCGGGATCAGCGTGGAGCCGTCGATCTTGACGATCTCGTACTCGTGCGGCTCCCGGACGTCGATCAGCTGGAACTTGTCGCCCCGGTCGAACTTGTCCTTGAGCTCGCGCGGCGTGATCGTGCTGTTCACGGCCGCCTGCTGCGCGTCGTCGGAGACGACGCCGCAGAACGCCTCGTAGTCGATCAGCTCGGTGATCTTGTCCGCGTTCGGGTCCTTGCGGATCTTGACCGTCCGGTAGCTCATCTCCAGCGCGTCGTAGATCATCAGCCTGCCGACGAGGGTCTCCCCGATGCCGGTGATGAGCTTGACCGCCTCGGTGACCATGATCGAACCGATGGAGGCGCACAGGATGCCCAGCACGCCGCCTTCGGCGCAGGACGGCACCATCCCGGGCGGCGGCGGCTCGGGGTACAGGTCCCGGTAGTTCGGGCCCTTCTCCTCCCAGAACACGCTGACCTGGCCTTCGAAGCGGAAGATCGAGCCCCACACGTAGGGCTTGCCCGCCAGCACCGCGGCGTCGTTGACCAGGTACCGGGTGGCGAAGTTGTCCGTGCCGTCCAGGATCAGGTCGTAGTCGGCGAAGATGCCCAGCGCGTTGTCCGAGGACAGGTACGTCTGGTGCAGGTTGACCTTGACGAACGGGTTGATCTCGGCGATCGAGTCGCGCGCCGACTCCGCCTTCGGCCTGCCCAGGTCGGACTGGCCGTGGATGACCTGGCGGTGCAGGTTCGACTCGTCGACGGCGTCGAACTCGACGATGCCGATCGTGCCGACACCGGCCGCGGCCAGGTACAGCAGTGCCGGGCTGCCGAGGCCACCGGCACCGATCACCAGGACCTTCGCGTTCTTCAGCCGCTTCTGCCCGTCCATCCCGACATCCGGGATGATCAGGTGGCGGCTGTAGCGCGCGACCTCTTCCTTGGTCAACTCCGCCGCCGGCTCAACGAGCGGCGGGAGCGTCGTTGCCTGGGCTGAATCGCCGGACATCTCCCAGCTCCTCCTCAGTGGTCCTCACCTCGCCGTTCTCCGCTTCCGCGGAGGCGACGAGCGTCCGCGCCCGGAATCGGTGGAACCGAACCGGCGCGAAAGGTGCAACGCCAGAGTGGCGGATCGTCTTCCCGCCTCCCAAATTACTCCCACGATCCGGGAACGGAGTGGCCGCGCGCACGTTTCCGCGGGCCGGGGAGATCAGCGGCCGCTGCCGCCGACGGGGAACGGCCACGCGTTGTACTTGCAGACGTAGCCGTCGGCGGGGATCTCCGTGCCCTGCGGCACGGCCTTGTTCAGCTCGTGCAGCTCGTTGTTCGCGGTGCTGAACGTCTGCTGCATCATCACCGGCGCCAGGCCGCCCTGCTGCCCGCACGGCACGTGCCCGTTGCCGAAGACGTGGCCCACCTCGTGGTTGATCGCGTAGCGCCGGTAGGTGCCGATGTCGCCTTCGAACGCGACCGCGCCGCGCACCCAGCGGGCCGCGTTGATGTAGACCCGGTCGGAGATGCGGCACGAGGTGTCGAACGGCAGCCCGCTGCCGTAGCCGCAGATCTCCCTGGCCGTGTTCTGGCTGACCAGCGTCACCCGGAAGTCCGGGGAGGCCGAGCCGTCGACCCGCTGCAGCGCGATGTCGCCCGCCTCCGGGTTCGTCCAGCTGCGCGGGTCGGCGAGGGTCTGCTGGGTGAGCCTGCCGAAGGAGTCGTTGCCCTCTTCCAGCCGCACGCCGACTTCGACCTCGACCGTGTAGCGGTACAGGTCGCCGCCGGTGCCGACCTTCGGCGAGGCACCGGGCAGCACGTCGAAGGTGCGCCCGCCGACCTCCGGGACGGGCGAGCCCGGCGGGAGTTCGGCGGAGAACATGTCCGCGTCGTAGGTCTGCCCCGGCGGAGCCTCGGTGACCACCGGCGCCTCGGGCACGTTCGGCGCTTGCAGGTGCGTTCCCGGCCCGGCCTCACCGAGCTGCTCGGACCCCGGGTCCACGGACTCGAACACGGCCAGCGCGGTGACCACGACCAGCAGCGGGACGGCGTAGATCCGCCACCCGTACAGCGACCAGGCGCCGCGCCGTTCGCGCCGCGGGCGCTCCGGCTCGTCGATGTCGTAGTCGCGCTCGTCGAACGGGCGCCAGGACGCCGCGAGCGGCTCGTCCGGGCGCGGTCGGCGCCGCGCGTGCGGTGCGGCTCCGTCCGCCGCATCCGAGTGGCCGGGGGTGGCGTCACGGGATCGTCTCGGAGGGCGCGGCACGGTACAAGCGTGCCATAGCGCGATCGTGGGCAGCGAGGCTGTGGCCTGCGATGTCCGGTACACCCGACAAAGATCACCCGATTCGGCTCTCGGTGATCACCAACGGTCGACTTCGACCTCCCGGAGCATCCCGATCACGGCCGCCGCGACCACCCGCGGATGCTCCAGTTGCGCTACGTGGCCGGTGCGCGGCAGCACCAGGAGTCGTCCGCGCCGCAGTTCCCGCGCGGTCCGCGGCGCCTTCCGGACGCTCACCACGCGATCTTGCGCGCCCCACACGACGAGGCCGGGCGCCGCCACCTCCGGCAGCAGGTTCCACGGGGAACGCCACGGCGGCGACAGCCAGGACCACATCAGTCCGGTCGTGGTGCGCCCGAGCGCCGCCTCGGCCCAGGCGAAGTCCGCCCGTTCCCGGAACTCCTCGACGACCAGCCGCAGCCGGTCGTCCGGCACCGCCGCCGGGTCGGCGAAGCACAGCTCCAGCAGCTTCCGGGCGCGCTCGCCCGGCGGCACCGCCGCGAGCCGCCGCCGCACCGCGGGCCCGAGCAGCGGCAACCAGGCCAGCGGGATGCGCGGATCGGACAGCCGCCGCGGATCGGGCCGCAGGTCCGGCATCGCCGGGGAGATCAGCGTCAGCGACGACACCAGGTCCGGGCGGCGCGCCGCGATGAGCACGGCCACCGCACCGCCGAACGAGTTCCCGAACAGGTGCACCGCGCCCGTCCGCGACTCCTCCAGCAGCCCGATCACGACGTGCGCGTGCTGCTCGCAGCTGTAGTCGAACCAGTCCGGCGGTTCGGACAGCCCGAACCCCGGCAGGTCCACGGCGATCCCGCGCAGGTGCGGCGCGAGCGATGCCGCGAGGTCCGTCCAGTTCGTGGCGGAACCCGCGAGCCCGTGCAGGTACACCGCGATCCCGTCCTCGGAGCCGGGCGTGTCCCGGACGTGCACGGTCGCCGGGCCGAATCCCGTGATCAGCGGCACCTGCCGACCGGGCGCGGGGACGCCGGAGAGGTGGGTCTCGACGGCGTCGGCGGGCATCGGAACCCTGGTCAGCTCGCCGCTCGACCGCGATGCGTCGAGGCGACGTGTTCTCGTCCGCATGCCCCCAGCATGCCCCGGGAGGGCGACGAACCGCCGGATGTGGTCGAGACCGAGTTTACCGGCGAGTAAGGTTGTGCTTCCCCGGCTGGAGCGCCCAGCAGGTGTCACGGAAGGACGGGTGGGGCAGGCATGACGGAGACCGCGCAGCCGAGCAGAGGCGTTCGGCTGCCCCGCGACGCCCGCCGAGCACAGCTGCTCACGGCGGCTCAGCACGTGTTCGTGACCAACGGCTACCACGCGGCGGCGATGGACGACATCGCCGAGCACGCCGGGGTCAGCAAACCCGTCCTCTACCAGCACTTCCCCGGCAAGCTCGAGCTGTACCTGGCGCTGGTGGAGATGCACGGCGGCGAGCTGGTGCGCCGCGTCCGGGAGGCCATCGAGACCACCCCGGACAACAAGCAGCGGGTGCGCGCCGCGGTCGGCGCGCTGTTCGAGTTCGTCGACGGGGAGGGCCAGGCCTTCCGGCTGGTCTTCGAATCGGACCTGCGGGGCGAACCGGCCGTCGACCAGGCCGTGGACGGCGCGCTGTCGGATTGCGTGGACGCGGTCGCGGAGGCCGTCACCGCCGACGCCGGCCTCGACTCGGAACGCGCGCGGCTGCTGGCGTTCGGCCTGGTCGGGCTGAGCCAGGTCACCGCGCGCTACTGGCTGGACGAGACGGAGTCGGTGCAGCGCGACGAGGCGATCAGCCTCATCTCCACCTTGGCGTGGAAGGGCCTGGCGGGCTTCCCGCTGCAGAACGGCTGACCACCGAAAGACGACGAAGGCCGAGCCGCGATCTCCACACGGCTCGGCCTCCTAGCACCTGCCCCGGTGCAAACCTCTTCTTGTCAGCGGCGAAGCCGCTGAGCAGCGACCACCATGCCCACCGGCACCGCCGCGGGTTCTCAGCGCCCTTCTCGCGAGGACGGCTTTTTCCCTCGTGGCGGAGCCACTTGGGAAAAAGATCCCGCAGCGAGAAGAGCGCTGAGGTTCCGCCACCCGACCCCAACGCAGAACGCGGGAGCGAAGGCAGGCACTCAACTCCGGTCTGCGGCTCCGACCAGTTCGGTGATGCGGTCTGCGACCTCGTCGGTGCGCTCCATCGGCAGCATGTGCCCGGCGCCCGAGTACACCAGCAGCCGCGCGTGCGGCAGCGCGTCGGCGATGCGCCGGGAGTGCGGCAGCGGGCAGAGCCGGTCCGCGGAGCCCGCGAGCACCACCACCGGGATCGATCGCAGCGCGGCGAGCGCGTGCGCGCGATCGTGCTCGGCCAGCGACTTGCGGAAGCCCGCCAGGTTCGACGGGTTGCAGGCCGCGACCCAGTCCGCGCTGTCGGCGACGTCCTGCCGCTCGGCGCCCGCGCCGAACAGCAGCCACCGCATGCCCGGTCGCAGCGGGCGGGAGTTCCTGCTCAGCCGCTTGCCGGCGGACTTGGCGAGCACGCCGCGCACGCCGAGTTCGGCGCGGTGCGCGACGGAGGCGATCGGCGCGGGCAACCCCAGCGTGGGCGCGGCCAGGTCGCCGCTGGAGGTCGCGACGAGCGCCGCCCCGGCGATCCGCGCGGCGAACAGCTCCGGGTGCCGCTCGGCCAGCGCCATGATCGTCATGCCGCCCATGGAGTGGCCGGCGAGCACGATCGGCCCGGTGGGCACCCGCTGCGCGATGAGTTCGGCGACGTCGTCGGCGCAGCGTTCGATGGTGGCCGATCCGGCGGGCGCGGCCTCCGATTCCCCGTGCCCGCGCAGGTCGAAGCGCACGACGCGCACGTTCGACTCGCTGAGCACGGCGTCGACGACCCGGTCCCAGGTGTGCGTGGTGAGCGTCCAGCCGTGCACGAGCAGCAACGTGGTGGGGGCGTCGGCCGGGCCGTGCTCCCACACGCGCAGCCGCACGCCGTCGCCGGTGGTGAGGGTGTCGGTGTCCAGGGTGCTCGTCATCGCGGTGCGGGTTTCCTGTTCTGGAGTAGTGGTCAGCGGATCAGGAAGGACTTGCGCCAGAAGGTCATGCCGGGCTTGCCGATGAGCCCCGCCTCGTCCAGGAAGCTCATGATCTTCTCGCCGCCCCAGTGCAGGGTGTCCTGGAAGTGCGGGTTCGCCCAGGCGGCGGCGTGCGCGTCCCTCGGCCGCAGGCCGACGGACTTGTACACCCTGGGGTTGATCAGGCTGAAGCAGATCCCGTAGGACACCAGCGCCGTCCAGTACTGGTGCCAGGCGCGTTCGGCGGCGTTGCACTTCTCCATCCGCCGGATGACCTCTTCGCGGGCGAAGGTGACGTGCCGTGCTTCTTCCAGCACGTGGATGCGGTTGACCATGCGAACCAGCGGCTGCACGGTCTCGTCGTTCATCTGGTCGCGCTGGAACCGGTCCAGGATCTCCTCGGCCACCAGGATCGACGCGTACGCGGAGGGGCCTTTCAGGATCGCGGGCAGCACCCGGCCGCCGTGGCGCAGCAGCGGCACCGGGCCGTAGGCGGGCGCTCCGACGCGCCGAACAGCCTTGCCGAACATGGTGGAGTGCCTGCACTCGTCGGCGATCTCGGTCAGCGCGTAGTGCGCGTGCTCGGAGCGCGGGTCGGAGTCGTAGAACTCCTTGAGCAGCATCTGCATCAGCAGGACTTCGAACCAGAGCCCGTTCGAGGCGATGCTGGCGAACTCGTGCTTGGTCAGCTCGACGCGCTGCGCGTGGTCCAGCCGGTCCCACATTCGGGTGCCGTAGAGGCTGCTGCGGTGGAACGGGATGTAGGGCGCGTCGTCGAGCAGCGGCGCGTTCCAGTCGATGTCGACGTCGGGGTCGTAGCTGTTCTTCGCGGACGACTTCAGCAGCCGGGCCGCTGTCTTCTCCCGATCGTTCACCTGCAAGGTCCTGACCATGACGGCGCTCCCCTTCGACCTCCGCGCGGCTCCGGCGCCCCGCGTATTGCATGTTACTTCGAGTAACAGCTACCTTGGGTAGCGTGAGCCACCGCACTCGACCTGTCAAGGTCGTCCCCTCGTCGCCCCCACCGGAACGCGGCGACGCCCGCCGGGAGCGCTGGCGCGAGCACCGCCAAGCTCGCCGCGCCGAGTTCGTCGAAGCCACCGTCCGCGCCATCGGCGAGCACGGCGCCGACGTCGGCATGGACGAGATCGCCGCCGAGGCCGGCGTCAGCAAACCCGTGCTCTACCGGCACTTCCACGACAAGAGCGACCTGTACGTGGCCGTCGGCGAATGGGGCTCCGACCTGCTGATGCAGCGGCTGGCGCCCGAGATCGCCGCCGACGGCAGCCCGAACGAACGCATCCGGCGGATGCTCGACGCCTACCTCGGCGTCCTCGAGCAGTACCCCGACCTCTACCGGTTCGTCGTGCGGCGCACCTTCGCCGACAAACCGGTGCGCGACGACCCCGTCACCGCGGAGAAGACGGAGATCGCGAACTCGCTGTCCCGGCTGCTCGGCGAATACCTGCGCGCGCTGGGGCTGGACTCCGGCGGCGTCGAGCCGTGGTCGCACGGGCTGGTCGGCATGGTGCAGGCCAGCGGCGACTGGTGGCTGGAACGGCAGTCGATGAGCAAGGACAACCTCACCGACTACCTGACCCGGATCATCTGGCACGCCCTCGACGGCGTGCTGCGCTCCGGCGGCATCGTGGTCGACCCCGACGAACCGCTGGAGCTGAGCACCGGCCTGCGGCTGATCAGCGAGCACCACGGCGAACCGAGCACCGACGTCGGCGAGAGCTGACCGCGGAAGGGAGAAGCATGTCCGACGTGCGCGAATCGACGACCGCCACCGATCAGGAGCACGGCCCCGAGGAGGAGTACGAAGGCGAGGCCGTGCTGTTCACCGAGGACCACGAGGTCGCGGTGGACGTGGTGCTGCGCGGGCACTTCCAGCCCATCGACGGCCGCTTCCACTGGTACGGCCGGATCTCCGCGCACGACGGCGTCGCGGAGCTGGCCGGGGGGCGCAAGACCGACGTGGTGCTGCGCACGACGCGCGGCCAGGCGGTGGGCACGCTGACCGACCCGGACCCGTGGCAGCGCTACCGGATCACCGGCCTCGGCCGCCCACCGTTCTGAGGAGCCCTTCCAGAATGACCTGCTTAGCGGGTCGCTCAGCGGAACCTCAGCGGCTTCCTCGCTGCGGGATCGATTTCTCATGTATGTCCATACACAGCGAAATCGCTGTCCTCGCGAGGAAGCCGCTGAGAACCCGCCGGTGGTCGTCTTGCGTGCGTGGTCACTGCTCAGCGGCTGCGCCGCTGACAAGACACTGATCAGAAGATCGTTCTGCAAGGTCCCTGAAGACGACGATGCCCCCGGCCGGAGAGCTCCGGCCGGGGGCATCGCGGTAGATCACTGAACGCCGAAGCCGACCCGCGGGGACTCCGAGGGACCGATCTCGACGTAGGCCACCTTGGCGGCGGGCACCAGGTAGCGCCGGTCCTTCTCGTCGGTCAGCGACAGCACCCCGTCGGTGGTCTTCAGCGCGTCGGCGACCAGCGACTCGACCTCGGCCGAGGACTGACCGCTGGCCACGACGAGCTCGCGCGGGCTGTCCACGACGCCGATCTTGACCTCCACGCTTGACCTCCGTAATTCGCAACCGATGCGTACGCCCGAGAGGTTATCCCAGCTCCCGCCGAACCCGCCTTCGCCGTGGGCGAACACGTCGGGGGTGGCACCCCCGATCAGCCCAGGCCGAGGCGGGCCATCCGCTTCGTGTGGTTGTTCTGGAGGCGGCGGAACAGGGCGACGATGCCGGTGAGATCACCGGAACCGGTGATGATCAGCTCGGAGAGGGCGTCGCGTTCGGCGACGACGCGCTGGGCCTGGGTGACCGCCTCGCCGAGCAGCCGCCGGCCCCACAGGGTCAGCTTGTCACGCAGCGAGCGGTCGTCGGCGATGGCGGCCAGCACCTCGCGCTCGGCGAACGCGGAATGCCCCGTGTCGGCGAGCACGTTGAGCACCAGGTCGCGGGTCGAGTCGTCGAGCCACTCGGCGACCTCGCGGTAGAAGTCCGCCGCGAGCCCGTCACCGACGTAAGCCTTGACCAGCGACTCCAGCCAGGAGTGCGGCGCGGTGGAGGCGTTGAACGCGTCGAACGGCTCCGCGAACGGGGCCATCACCTCGTCCACCGCCACTCCCCGGCCGGCGAGCGCGTCGTCGAGCAGGCGGTAGTGCCCGATCTCGGCGGCGGCCATGCTGGCCAGCGCGGCCCGGCCGGACAGGGTGGGGGCGGTGCGCGCGTCCTCGGCGAGCCGGTCGAAAGCGGAGAGTTCGCCGTAGGCGAGCGCGGCCAGCAGGTCCACGACCCCCTCGGCGTAGGTGGAATCGGCGGATCCGGCTGCGGAGGGGTCGAGCTCGCTCATACCGGCAGCCTAAGGGGTCCCCGAGCGCGCGAGCGGGACCACCGCAGACCTGCCGCGCACCGCCGCCGTCGGCTCCGCGCGCGCCCGACACGCGCGGAGCGCGGGGACCGCGGCGGCACGGGACCCGCCCCCGACGCTGGTCGTGCGGGCCGTTTCACGAAGCTCATCGCACATTGCCGACCTAGATCCGGTGTGGACCAGGTATCCTGGCGGACGCAGAAGCCATGAGGCATCAGGCAACCGGCAGTGGACCCCTCTCCCCGCGCGGGCCCGACGGGCTCGAAGCGGGCCACGGTCCCACCCCGTGAGCGGCCGGTCGCCCAGGGTCCGTGCGGGAGGCCCGGGCGTGGGCGCAACCTGTGCCCGGCTACCAGGCGCGGGCGACGGCGTGAGCCTCGCCACGATGCCGACCGAACCAGCAGCGGGATTTCCGCTGATCGAACAGGGGCGCGCGACCATCGCATCGGTGACCACGAGCATGCGGCACGCGAACAACGCGGCCGGACGCGGCTCAGACCGCGGCCAACATGCCGGAGGGCGTCACCGCGAGATCGGCCGAGAATCGGCCGCAGCGCGCCGGTACTGAGAGAGGCGATCACTCTGACCCTCAGCAATGAGCGGGCCCCCGAGGCCCCCGCGACAACGGACAGAACCGAGGACGTGCACGCGATCGAGCACAGCGAGAGCGGCGCCCCCTCCGTGGAGGAAGCGCCGCCGCTGCACGCGGAGAGCACCGTCCCGAACACCCCGACCTTCGCCGAGCTCGACGTGCACGAGGAGATCGTGCGCGCGCTGGGCGAGGCGGGCATCGAGCACACCTTCGCGATCCAGGAGCTCACGCTGCCGCTCGCGCTGCGCGGCGAGGACCTGATCGGGCAGGCCCGCACCGGCACCGGGAAGACGCTGGGATTCGGCGTGCCCCTGCTGCAGCGACTGCAGGTGCCCGGTGACGGCACTCCGCAGGCGCTCGTCGTCGTGCCGACCCGCGAGCTGTGCGTGCAGGTCGCCCGCGACCTCACCGACGCCGGCAAGCACCTGGGCATCCGCACCCTCGCGGTGTACGGCGGGCGGCCCTACGAGCAGCAGATCGACGCGCTCAAGCAGGGCGTCGACCTGGTCATCGGCACCCCCGGCCGGTTGCTGGACCTGGCCGAGCAGCAGCACCTGATCCTCGGCAAGGTCCGCGGACTGGTGCTGGACGAGGCCGACGAGATGCTCGACCTGGGCTTCCTCCCGGACATCGAGCGGATCCTGAACATGGTCCCCGAGCAGCGGCAGACGATGCTGTTCTCCGCGACCATGCCGGGGCCGATCATCACCCTGGCCCGCACGTTCCTGAACCAGCCCACGCACATCCGCGCCGAGGAAGCCGACGCGAACGCGATCCACGAGCGCACCAAGCAGTTCGTCTACCGCGCGCACGCGATGGACAAGTCGGAGCTGCTGGCGCGGGCGCTGCAGGCCCAGGACCGCGGGCTCACGATGATCTTCACGCGAACCAAGCGGACCGCGCAGAAGCTCTCCGACGAGCTGGCCGAGCGCGGTTTCGCCGCCGCGTCGGTGCACGGCGACCTCGGTCAGGGCGCCCGCGAGCAGGCGCTGCGCGCGTTCCGCTCCGGCAAGGTCGACACCCTGGTCGCGACGGACGTCGCCGCCCGCGGCATCGACGTCTCCGGCGTGACGCACGTGGTGAACCTGCAGTGCCCGGACGACGAGAAGACCTACGTGCACCGCATCGGCCGCACCGGTCGCGCGGGGCGCGAGGGCGTCGCGATCACCCTCGTCGACTGGGACGAGGAAACCCGCTGGAAGATGATCAGCGACACCCTCGACCTGGGCAAGCCGGAGCCGGTGGAGACCTACTCCACGTCCAAGCACCTCTACGAGGACTTGAACATCCCCGCGGACGCGACCGGCCGGTTGCCGCTGTCGAAGCGCACCCGCGCCGGCCTGGGCGCCGAGGTGGACGAGGACGCGAAGCGCTCCTCCTCGTCGCGCAAGCCGCGTCGCCGCACCCGCGGCAACGGCGGTGGCGAGCAGTCCACCGGTGAGCCCGCGGGCGACACCCGTCCCGGTGGCCGCACGCGGCAGCGCAGGCGCACCCGCGGTGGTGTGGGCGCGGACAGCGGCGCGAAGCCCGCGGAGTCGGCTCCGCAGGGCGAAGGCGCCGGTGACTCGGCGGAAGCTCCCCGCAAGCGGCGGCGCAGGCGTCGCGGCGGCGGTGGCGGTTCCGGCTCCGGTGGCGGCGAATCGACCGCCGACTGAGGTAGGACGAGCGGCGGGCGGCCCGAGGACCGGGCGGCCCGTTGGCCGTGCCGGGGTGGCTAGGCTCGGTGGCCGGGAGGCACCGGGCCCGAGCTCCGACCGAGCACGGGCGAGTCCACCGCGGCTCGCGCCGCACCGATCAGCAACCGAGGGCCCGGCCGACGCCGGAAGACCAACGAACGCCCAACGAGGAGTGCAGTGGTACGGCCGGAACGGCGGACGCGGTCCGACTTCGTCGCGGTGGCCCTGATCCTGGTGGCGGTGGTGTCGGCCGCCGCCGTCATCTGGTGGCGCAGCGATGCACGCGCGACGTTGTCCGAGCCCGCCTCCGAGCAACCTCCCGTGGCGTCCGCACCCGCCGGAGCACCCACCTCCGTCCACGAGCTGTGGCGGGCGCCCAGCCCGGCCACGCCGGTTCCGGTGGTCGCCGACTCGACCGTGGTGACCGGCGACGGCGGAACGGTCCTGGGCCACGATCCGGAAACCGGCCGGGAGCACTGGCGCTACTCCCGCGACCTCCCGCTGTGCACGGTCGGCGGCGAGTGGGACCGCGCGGTGGCCGTGTACCGCAAAGCGGCGAACTGCAGCGAGATCAGCTCGTTGCGCGGCGGTACCGGCGTGCGCGGACCGGCCCGCAACTCCGACACCCAGTTCGGCACCCGGTTGCTCAGCGACGGCAAGTACCTGACCGCGACCGGTGATCGGGTGCTGGAGAGTTGGCGCTCCGACCTGGTGCGCACCCAGCAGTACGGGATCATGCCCGCGTTGAAGAACGCCGGGAACAACCTTCGCCGACCGGACTGCACCTACAACTCGACGGCGGTCGGCAGCGAACGGGTCGCGGTGATCGAGGACTGCCCCAGCGACCCGACCAAGCGCCTCAGCGTGCTCAAGACCAAGCCCGAGGACGACGAGGAACCGGAAGAGGTCACCACCGCGGTGCTCAACGGTTCCGAAGCGGCCGCGGTGGCGGTGTCCACCAAGCAGACCGTGGTCTACCTGCGCGATCGCGGTTCGCTCGTGGTGTACGCGAACGCCACCGGCGGGGTCGAGGCGGAGTACCCGCTGCCCGCCGAGGGGACCCGGGTCCCCGACGCCGGTGTGGAGGCGGTCGCCCCGGACCGGGTCTGGACGGTCAATTTGCGTCCCGTCCCCGAACCCGAGCAGCAGCGCGCCGCGCGTTCGATCGCCGCCGCGCTGCACCGGTTCGATCCGACGATCACCGAGCAGAGCGTGCGGCACGGGCTCGCCACCGCCGGGCCGGACCGGCCGTTCCGGGTGGCCGTCCTCGACGACGAGCAGTACCAGCAGGTCAAGGACAAGGTCGGCGACATCGCCGGGGCCACCTTCGGCGGCCTGCTGTACTGGCACAACGGCGCCACCACCGTGGCGCTGGACGCCGCCACCTTCGCTCCGCGGTGGACCGTTCCCGGCGCGCTCGGCCCCGGGACGCTGTTCGGCGGCGAGCTGCTGGTCCCCGTTCCCGAAGGCATTGCCGTCGTGGACCGCTTCACCGGAGCGCGCCAGCGGGTGATCCCGGTGGACCGGCAGGGCTACGACGGCCCGATCAGCATGGACTCCGCGGGCCCCGCCCTGCTCGAACAACGAGGCGCGACGCTGGTGGCGCTGGGCTGAGGCCCGGTGCTCGAACTCCGCTCAGCCGTCGGCGGGAGCCGTCAGAGCCACCACCAGAACCACAGGGTGCCGAAGACGGCGATCAGCACGCCCAGCAGCGCGGCCCCGCCGCGTCGATCCCGGTTGCGGTCCGCGAACGCCTGCAGCACCAGGGCCAGCACGACGCCGACGGCGTGCGTGACGATCATGCTCGTGCCCGGCCCGGCCTCGCCTTGGCGGGTGGACCAGATCTGCACGCCGAGCAGGCCGACCGTCACCACCAGCAGGCCGAGCGCCAGCGAACCGGTCAGCCCGCGCAACCACGTCCCGGCCCGGGTACCGCTCGCCGCCCCGGCGCGGCGGATCGTCGGCCGTTCGTCCACGTCCTGCTCGTGGTACCACTCCACCGGCTGCTGCCGAGGTGGGCGCGACGAGCGGAACGGCACCGTGCCCGGCTGATCGGCGGGAGCGCCGGGTCCCGCCCCGTAACCGGGGCCTCGTTGCGGCCCGCGCAGCGCCTGCGCCTGCCGGTGGCGGGCATCGGAGTTTCCGCGTGCGGCGTCCTGCGGCCCTCGTCGGGGCATGTCCATGTCGTTCCTCTGGTCCTTCATCCGGCCAACCCGGCCCACGGCGCGGCGGGCGGCGCCGCCTGCTGCCCCTCCGGGCAGTGCGCCCGGAACTCGCACCACGCGCATTGTGCGCCGGGCTTCGGGGGGAAGGCCGCACGTCCGCCGTCCCCCTCCTCGAACGTGTCGGAGGCGGCCTGGAGTTCCGCGGCGGACCGCTCCGCCGCCCGCACGTGCTCGTCGAGGGAGGCCTGGTCGTGATCCCACGCCCCGACCCGCCCGCTGGGCAGGTGGTGCAGTTCGACCCGTCCGGTCTCCCCGCGCAGCGTCTTGCGGGTGGCGACCGCGTACAGCGCGAGCGCTCGCGAATCCCGCGCGTCCTCGTCGGTCGCGGCGCGCCTGCCGGTCTTGTAGTCGACGACGACCAGCGCACCGTCGCGCCGGTCGATGCGGTCCACCCGGCCCTCCGCGATGATCGTGCCCACCGGGGCCGACACCCACCGCTCCACCGCGACGGGGTCCGCGCCGGGGCCGAGCCGCTCGACGTACTCGGCGACCCACCGCTGCGCGCGTCCCCGGTACTCGTCGGCCTGCTCGAAGTCGGCGAACCCGTCGCTCTTCCAGCACTGCCGGACCAGCAGCACCGCCTTCTCGGGGGTCCGCTGGGCCGTCGGGAGTTCGAAGAACGCCTTCAGCGCGTTGTGCACGACCGCGCCGAGCGTGGCGTTGGCGCGGGCACCGGACCGCGACGGCGTCGGCCGGTCCAGGTACGTCATGCGAAACTTGCGCGGGCAACTGTCCCAGTTGGCGAGTTTCGCCGGAGTGACCCGGACGAGCTTGCCGGGGATGCCTTCGAGGCCGAGCTGTCCCTGCACTCGCCCCACCCTACGCAGCCGGACCGTCGCGTCGAGTTTCGCCCCGCACGGCGCCGAAAACTCGCACGATCACCGCGAATCCGCACCGCGCGAGCCGGATGCCCGGCCGATCAGCCCGCGGTGAAGACCTCGCTGCCGCTGCTCTTGTCGATCAGCCGCTGCAGCGATTCCGGGGCGGTCGTCTCCTGGCCGATCCGGATCGTCTTGTTGGTGCCGTGGTAGTCGCTGCTGCCCGTCGGGACCAGGTTCAGCTCGGCGGCGAGGCCCCGCAGCTCCCGCCTGGTCGGCTCGTCGTGATCCGGGTGGTCCACCTCGATGCCGGTGAGTCCCTGCCCGGCCAGCTCCGCCACGACCGCCGCGTTGATCACAGGCCCGCGGGCTCGCGCGAAGGGGTGCGCCAGCGCCGTCACGCCACCAGCGTCGGCGATCATCTCGATCGCCCGCCGCACCGGGGTGTCGGTGCGCGGCAGGTAGTACCGGCCACTGCTGCCCAGGTAGCGGGCGAAGGCCTCGTCCACGCTCGCGACCAGACCGGCCCGCACCAGCTGCCGGGCCAGGTGCGGCCGCCCGCCCGGCGAGTCCGGCGGCAACCCCGCCATCAAGCCCTCCGGATCCACCGGGAACCCCTCGGCCGCCATCCGCTCGGCCATCTCCCGCAACCGGCCGCGCCGCTCCGCGCGCAGCCGCGACTGCTCGGCGACGAGCGCGGGCGAGGTCGGGTCGAACAGGTACGCCAGCAGGTGCACGGTGATGGTGCGGCCGTTGCCGTCCGGGCAGCTGCAGGACAGCTCGGCACCCGGGACGACCCGCAGCCGGCGCGGACCGGTGCAGGCGGCGACGGCCGCGGCCGCCTCGGCCCAACCCGCCGTGGTGTCGTGATCGGTGATCGCGACGGCGTCCAGTCCCGCGTCGAGCGCGGCGGCGACGAGTTCCGCGGGCGTATCGGTGCCGTCGGACTCGGTGGAGTGGGCGTGCAGGTCGATGCGCAAGCGTGGCCTTTCCGTTGAACCCGGCGGTCGGCGGCGGACGATCCCCCCGCCGTTCCCGCGAGTTCGGTCGAGAACCCCGCACCGGGTGTTCGACCGGCGCCCCGGGCGACCGTCCTTCCGCTGCGCACAGTCTCGCCGATGCCCGCGAGGGCTCCCGCACCAGCCCATGAACACGGACGGGGCCGCAGGCAGCGCCTGCGACCCCGGCTCGCGAGCCACCGATCAGCTCGGAAGCTTGGCCTTCTTCTTGCCCACCGCGGCACGACGGGCCTTGAGCATGGAGAACCGCTCCTGCTGCGCCTTCTTCTCCCCGAAGACCAGGTAGGAGATCGCGTCTTCCACCTCGTCGGGGCTGGGCACGTACTCGATCCGGTTGAGCGCCTGGATCTGACCGGCCGACTCGACCACCAGGGTGCCGTAGCCGAACATGCGCCCGGCCAGGGTCCGCTGGAAGGTCAAGTCGGTGACCTTCCCGATCGGCATCATCGCCACGTTGGTGGTGAAGATGCCTTCGGCGATCAGGAATCGCTTGTCGGTGACGACGATGCGCTCCACGTACCAGTCCAGCACCTGATAGGTGAACCGGAGCAGCACGACCAGGCCCGCGTACCAGAGCACGTTCTGCGGCAGGGTCGTGTCCTGCGGCAGTAGTTGGGACACCATCACCACACCGACGAGCAGCCCGATCGCCTCGAACAGTTCCCAGACCAGGCTCGCCCAGTGTCTGCGGAGCCGGATGACCCGGCGTTCGGTGTCGAGCAGGTACTCGTCGGGATCCCTAGGCGCGAACACGTCAACCGCCCTTCGGCACTACACGAAGATGTTCTGCATGAAGAGGATGACCGCCTGCGCGGCTCCTTCCAGGCTGGCGAGGATGTTGTTCACCAGGTTACCGGCCTGCTGTGGGGCGGAGAAGAGGAAGAAGAGGAGGAACGCGACCCCGGCCCAGGTCAGGATCTTCTTAAGGTTCACTGCGATACACCCCGTCCGAAATGCCATTGAACACGCTGGCGCCTGCCGATCTGTTGTACCGCACTCGGCGGCGTTAGGGCAGCATTGTCCCGCACTTGGGTCAGTCGCTAGCCGAACCGTCCGGATCAACTACCCTCCGTATCCGTGATCATACCCAACGGCCCAGTGATCCGGTGCGTCGGTGGGGTCGTCCACGATGCCGATGGCAGGTTGTTGCTGGTACTACGCCGCCACGACCCCGGCAGGGGGCAGTGGTCCGTACCCGGTGGGCGGGTGGAGCCCGGAGAAACCGATCGTTCGGCGGTACACCGCGAACTCCTGGAGGAAACCGGACTCTCCGTGATCGTCTGGAGGTGGTTCGGACGCGTGCTGCGCCCGGCTCCGACTGGTACCTACGAGATTCACGACTACGCATGCCGGACCAACGAAGTAGCCCTTTTCCCTGGTGACGACGCCTCCGACGCGATGTGGGCGGATACTGCGACCTTGGCCACACTCGACGCCGAGCACCGGCTGACCGACGGCCTGGCGGAGACCCTCCGGGAGTGGGGCCAACTCCCGAAGACCTCCCCGCCGCACTGAAACGGACCGTTGCGACAAGAAGAATGATCAGGGCGATCCGGACGGATAACGGAGTTTCCCTGTGCGCCGAAACCTAAGAATCACCCGTTTCGCCGTGTCCCATCACACCCGGCACCGCCGCCGACCGGGCCGGGCACGGCGAGTATCGTGAACCGTTGGCCGGTCCGGACCACCTCGCCGATGCGCGAGGCGGACAGAAGGAGGTGAGGGATTGTGAGCGGCAGTGCCGATAGCGCGCTTCCGAGTAGTACCAACCGCATCCCCGCCTGGAAGGCCTGCGGCTAGACCGAAGTCCAGGCGCCGGAACCCTTCGGGGTTCCCGCTGCGCCGGCGGGGATGCGCGGTCCAGGTGTGCGAGATCGCCCCAGATCCGATTCCCCGCCTTTGGAGGTCGCCGTGCCCAGCCTTCCCTCGCTCGGCCTGCGCAACCGCGCGGCCCGCAACAACGGCCGAGTCACCCCGGTTCCCGCCGCTCCCCCGGCTTACGTCATCGACTGCGGCGTCTACGTCGACGGCGTGCGCTTGTCCGGCACGTGGTCACACGCCGAAGCGATCGACGAGGTACGCAGGCGCGGCACCGGCTTCGTCTGGATCGGCCTGCACGAACCGGACGAATCCCAGCTCAACGTGCTGGCCGAGACCTTCGGGCTGCACGAGCTCGCGGTCGAGGACGCCGTGCACGCGCACCAGCGGCCGAAGCTGGAGCGCTACGACAGCACGCTGTTCATGGTCCTCAAGACGGTGCGCTACATCGACAACGAGAAGCTGACGGCCACCAGCGAGATCGTCGAGAGCGGCGAGCTGATGGCCTTCGTCGGCCGCGACTTCGTGATCACGGTGCGGCACGGCAAGCACGCCAGCCTCGGGCAGGTGCGCGCGCAGCTGGAGACCGATCCGGAGCAGTTGCAGCTGGGGCCCGCTGCGGTGCTGCACGGCATCGCCGACCACGTCGTGGACACCTACCTGGAGGTCACCGAGGCCATCCAGGACGACATCGACGACATGGAAGCGGCGGTCTTCGCTCCGCGCACCAAGATCGAGGCCGAGCAGATCTACCTGATGAAGCGCGAGGTCATGGAGCTGCGGCGCGCCGTGATGCCGCTGGCCCGGCCGCTGCAGCGGCTCGCCGAGGGCTATACGCCGATGGTGCCGGAGGAGGTCCGCTCCTACTTCCGCAACGTCGAGGACCACCTGACGACGGTCTCGGAGCGGGTGGCGTCCTTCGACGAGCTGCTGACCACGCTGGTCGACGCGACCCTGGCCAAGATCACGCTCCAGCAGAACACCGACATGCGCAAGATCTCGGCGTGGGTCGCGATCGTATCGACGCCGACGATGATCGCCGGGATCTACGGGATGAACTTCGACGTGATGCCCGAATTGCAGTGGAAATTCGGATATCCGGCGACGCTGCTGGTGATGATGCTGGCCTGCTTGACGCTGTTCAAGATATTCCGCAGGAACAAGTGGCTCTGATGGTGCGCTGTAACGTTTTCGATCATTCGAGCGATGTAGTGCGCAGAGGTTCGACGGCCGCGGTTTCCCACCGCGAGCGTTCCCGCCGAACAACCGCCACCGTGCTGACTCCGGTGCGCGTCGGGAGAAGTGAGGAGGTGGCCATGCCGATCGTCGTGCGGTTCAACGGACCGCGTCGCAGCGCGATGGGGCGCCGGGTGTTCACCCGCAGGCTGCCCGTGACCGGTTCGGGGAACGTGGCTCCGGGGCGAAGTCCCGTGCCGCGCCGGGGGCGAAAACCCGGCGCGATGTGGGACGCGATGTCCGCCTCGCCGCGCATGGGCTCCATGCGCTGACCCTCGTTGCGGCGTCGCCGCCCCCACATCGTGAGACGACAGCTCGTTCTCGATCATTTCTCACGCTGCCGGGAGGCACCGCCATGACTCGTCTCGCCACCAACAAGCTCGCCGTGCTCACCACCCTGATCATGGGCTGGATCCTGACGCTGTTCATCATCATCGCGCAGCAGATGTGATCCGATTCGTCCACTGTGGACGACGATTTTCCGAATCCCGTTCGGGTGATCCGCCGCGCAGCGCGGATCACCCGTTGCGTGGATTCCCGGACCGGCACGCCGAAAAGCAGGTTAGAACTGTCCGCACCTGGGACCGCTGTCTTCGAGGAGTGGTGCGGATGTTCGTTCTTCCCCGGTCGATGCCCGGCTCGCCCGCCTTCCGCTGGCGCGGCTCCGTCCGACCGATCCTGCTGTGCGCGCTGCTGAGCGCCTCCGCGATGGTCGTCCCGTCCGCGCACGCGGACCGGATGGACGTCGTCACCGCGGAGGTCGTGGACCGCACGAACGCGGTCCGCGCCGAAGCCGGGTGCGGGCCGCTGGCCCCGTTCCCCGACCTGGAACGCTCGGCGCAGGCGCACGCCGTCGACATGGCCGTGCACGACTTCTTCGCCCACTCCGACGCCGCCGGGCGGGTGCTCGCGCGGCTCAGCGGCGCGACGGCGGAGAACATCGCCGCGGGCAACGCCTCGCCCGCCGCGACGTTCCACCAGTGGATGACCAGCCCCGGTCACCGGGCGAACATCCAGAACTGCGCCTACACCCGGATCGGCGTGGGGCACGCCTTCGACCCGAACAGCAGCTACGGCCACTACTGGGTCCAAGAGTTCGCAGGTCCCTGATCGACAGTGCCGGAGTGAACGGACCGTTCGCCCCTTCTCGTGGGACGAACGGTCCGCCGGCTCACTCCTTGACGGCTCCCGAGGTGAGGCCGGAGACGATCCTGCGCTGGAAGAACAGCACGAACAGGATGATCGGGATCGTGATCACCACGGCCGCGGCGGCGATCGTCCCGGTCGGGTCCTCGAACTGCGAGTCGCCGGTGAAGAACTGCAACGCCACCGGCACCGTGCGGGACGCCTCGGTGGAGGTGAGCGAGATGGCGAACAGGAAGTCGTTCCAGCAGAAGATGAACACCAGGATCGCCGTGGTGAACACGCCCGGCGCGGCCAGCGGCGCGATCACCTTCCGGAACGCCTGCCCCGGAGTGGCCCCGTCCATGGTGGCCGCCTCCTCCAGCTGCCACGGGATCTCCCGGAAGAACGCCGAGAGCGTGTAGATCGCCAGCGGCAGCGAGAACGTGATGTACGGCAGGATCAGGCCGGGCCACGTGTCGAACAGCCCGAGCGCCCGTTCGATCTCGAACAGCGGCGACACCAGCGACACCTGCGGGAACATCGCGATGAGCAGCGACACCCCGACCAGCAGGCGCTTGCCGGGGAACGTCAGCCGCGCGATCGCGTACGCGGCCATGGTGCCCAGGACCACGGCGATCGCGGTGGCGATCAGCGCGATGCCGATGGAGTTCAGCAGCGCGCGCAGGAACTCCCCCGTCCGGAAGATCGCCGCGTAGTTCTCCAGCGTCCACTCGGCCGGGATGAACCTGCCGTCGCTGAGACCGGCGGAGGTCTTGAACGACAGCGACACGATCCACAGCACCGGCACCAGCGCGTAGAGCACCACGACCGCGTTGAGCACGGTCCACTTGGCCGTGTCGGCGGGTTTCCTCGCACGGCGGGTCATCAGCGCCTCCCGTCGTCGTCGGCGCCGGGCGCGGCGGTGCCGAACAGCTTCACGAACAGGAACGCGATCAGCGCCACCGCGAGGAAGATCAGCACGGACATCGTGGAGCCGATGCCGAGGTTGAGTCCTTTGATCAGGTTGTTGTAGGCCAGCACCGACACCGAGGAGGTGTCCTGCGCCCCGTCGGTGAGCACCACGATGTTGTCGAAGACGCGGAACGCGTCGAGCGTGCGGAACAGCAGCGCGACGAGGATCGCCGGCTTCATCACCGGCAGCATGACCTGGGTGAACCGCTGCCACCGCGAGGCGCCGTCGATCTGCGCCGCCTCCAGCATGTCCTCCGGCACCAGGGCGAGCCCGGTCATCAGCAGCAGCGCCATGAACGGCGTCGTCTTCCACACCTCGGCGACGACGATGATCGCCAGCGCGGAGGCCCGTTCGGTCAGCGGCGCGCCGTCGGTGAACAGGTTCGCCAGGTACCCGGTGTCCGGTGTCCACGCGTAGCGCCAGCTGAACGCGGCGACGACGGTGACGATCCCGTACGGGATGAGGCTGACCGTGCGCACCAGTCCCCGGCCGATCAGCGCCCGGTGCATGATCAGCGCCAGCGCCATGCCCAGCACGAATTCGATCACCAGCTGGGCGACCGTGATGAGCACGGTGACGCCGAACGCCGTCCACCAGTACTGGTTGCCGAGCACCGTGACGTAGTTGTCCAGGCCGACGAACTCGCGCTGGTCGGGGTACTTCAGGTCGTAGCGCTGGAACGAGAGCCACACCGCGTACAGGATCGGCCAGCCGGTGACGGCGACCATCACCAGCGCGGCCGGCGCGCACAACGCCCAGCCCAGCCTGCGCTCCGCGCGCCCGGCCGCGTCCGTCGTGGACATCAGGGCATCACTCCCTGCGAGTCGAGGGCGTTCTGCACCTCGGTGCGCATCCGCTCGGCGGTGCGCGGCGGGTCGATCGCCGAGGCCGGGGACAGCAGCTTCGACAGCACCGTCGAGACGTTCTGGTACGCCGGGGTGATCGGGCGGATCGCCGGATCCCGCAACTCCTCCAGGATGGTGTCGCGCATCGGGTACTCCGCGGCCATCTCCGGTCCGGAGTAGACCGATTCGATGGTGGGCGGCAGTCCGTCCTCGACCGCGGAGAACCGCTGGCTCTCGGCGCTGCGCAGGCACAGCGCGGCGTCGAAGGAGGCCGCCGGGCGCGGCGAGTACCTGCTGACCGCGAGGTTGAACCCGCCGATGGTCACCTTGCTTGGCCGGTCCGGATCAGAACTCGGGTAGCGGGCCCAGTGGACGTTGCGGGCGACGTCCGGCGCGTCCTCCTGCATGGACGGGTAGACGAACGGCCAGTTGAGCTGGAACGCCGCCTCGCCCTGCTGGAATTCGAGCCGGATGTCGTCCTCCTGCGCGTTGGACATGGACGGGCTGGTCAGCCCGGAGTCGGCGAGCGCCTTGAGCTGCTCCAACGCCCGGACCGCGCCCTCGTCGACGACGGCGCGGGTGCCGTCGTCGGAGATGAGCCTGCCCCCGGCGGAGGCCAGCAGCGTGTTGTACTGCACCACGTAGCCCTCGAACTGGGCGCCGGGGATCAGGATCGTCGACGGACGGCCCTCGGCTTTCAGCCGCCGCGCCTGCTCGATCATGTCGTCCCAGGTCCGCGGGGGTGTCCGCACCACGTCCGAGCGGTACCAGAGCAGCTGGACGTTGGTGTTCTTCGGCGCCCCGAACAGCTTCCCGCCGTAGCGCGCGGATTCCAGCGGTCCGGCGAGCGTGCCCGCTTCGGCCTGCTCCCGGTCCTCGCCGGTCCACTCCCGGACCCAGCCCGCCCGCGCGAACTCGGCGGTCCACGTGGTGTCCAGGCCGAGGACGTCCATCCCGTCGTCCTGCGCGGCGAGCCTGCGCACCATCTGCTCGCGCTGCCCGTCCGCGTCGCGCGGCAGCTTGTGGTAGACGATCTTGAAACGGCCCTGGGCCTGGTCGTTGCACTTGTCGACGACCGTCTGCAGGTTCTCCTCGGGCGCGTAGTAGAGGTTCACCGTGTTCGCGCTCTGCGGCGGCGCGCACGCCGTCACGCCCGCCGCGGCGGCCACCGCCAGCCCCAACGCCACGGCCCGCCGGACCGCGCCCCGATCGCGTTCTCGCACCCTCACCGTCGTCGGCCTCCCAGACGTCTCGCGCCGGTGCGGCTGCGGCCGAATGCCCGCGCCCCATCGCACGCAACGGACCGCACCGACGGCCCGATGCGGGTGAGAGCAACCTAGGCGCGTTGATCGACTCCGGCAATACCCCTATCGGCGCAGCGAACCCGCATTCCAGCGGTGGCGAGGACGGCCGGTGGCGCGGAGCGGGCCAGGATGCGGGAACGCCGCTCGACACCGACGCTTCCGCCCAGCTCCACACCAGGAGTACAACTTTCCGTACGCATAGGAGGTGGCTTGTGAAGACGATGTCGTACTCGGAGTCGCGCGCGAAGTACGCCGAGACCCTCAACTCCGTTGTCGACGATCGCGAGGAAGTGGTGATCATCCGATCCGGACACGAACCAGTGGTCATGGTCGCGCTCGATGACTACGAGTCGCTGAAGGAAACGGCTTACCTGCTCAAGAGCCCGGAGAACGCGCGTCGTGTGCTCGCCTCCATCGATCGCCTCGAGCACGGCGGGGGCACGACTCGGGAACTCATCGAGTGAAGTCGGTCTGGGATGAGAACGCCTGGGACGACTACGTCTGGTGGCGGACTCAAGACCGCAAAGTCCTCAAGCGGATCAACACGCTGCTGAAGGACGTGGAGCGGAACGGCAATGAGGGAATCGGTAAGCCGGAGCCGCTCAAGCACGGCTTCCACGGGTTCGGCCGGATCACCGACGAACACCGCCTCGTGTACCGGCTGCAAGAAGACCAGATCCAGGTCGCCGCGTGCCGCTACCACTACGGCGGTTGACCCCGGCCCGGCTCACTGGGAGGTCTGCGGCCGCATCGCCAGGTGGGCCAGCAGGTTGCGGCCGTGCTCGGCGTGGCGGGGCTGGGCGAGCACGTCGTAGCGGCCCGCGACGAGCTGGCTCGCCGAGGAGAAGTCCCGGCGCCCCCGCATCGCGAGGTACCCGGCGACGGCGAAGCCGATGCCGATCACGACGCCACCTCCCAGGGCGGCCAGCATCGAGCTCAGCGCGCCCGTGCCGGGCGGTGTCGCGATGCTCATGACCAGGCCGATGAGCAGGCCGATCCACGCTCCGGAGGCGGCGCCGCCCGCGATCACCTTGCCCCAGGTGAGCTTGCCGGTGATCCGCTCCACGAGCATCAGGTCGACGCCGACGATGGTGACCTCCCGGACCGGGAAGTCGGAGCCGGCGAGGTGGTCGACAGCGCGCTGCGCTTCCTCGTACGTGCCGTACGAGCCGATCGGCCATCCCGTCGGCGGGATGGGCATGCTGCTCGGTGAACCCGGCGCCGGCCGAGCCGAGCCGGAAAACGGGGAAGACACCGCTGACACCTCCGTGGAGCGCACTACCTAGCAGGATCGGCAAGGGCCCGATTCGTCCCCTATCGTCCCTGCCTCCAGGCTACCTCGTCACCCCGGCCCGGAGATCGTCTTGGGTCTCCGCGCGCAACGACCACGGGTTCAGCGGCACCCGCCCGCCGGTGACGGTCCACTCCCCCCGCTGCGCCGCCCTGCGGTCCACCCACCAGCCGTACGCCAGCACCGCCGCGATGAACGGCAGCACGTCGCCCACCGCGAAGTCACCGGCCTGCTCGATGCCCGGCACCCCGGACAGGCCGCTGACCAGCACGCTGAGGCTGTTGTTCGCCACGTGCAGCGCGATCGCCGCCTCCAGGCCGCCGGTGCGCAGCGTCAGCCAGCACATCGCGACGGCCATCACCAGCAGCTCGCACCACACCAGCGGATCGGTGTAGCCGTGGCCGAGCAGGAACAGCACCGAGGTGATCACGATCGCGGGCCACGGCGTGCGGAACCACGCGGTCAGGGTCTGGAGCAGGAAACCGCGGAAGGCGAACTCCTCCGCCGCGCTCTGGAACGGCACGATCAGGACGGCCAGCGCCACGATCCGCGCGTAGTCGGCCCAGCCCGGGAAACCCGGTCCGCTGGAGCGTCCGGCGGCCCAGGTCAGCACCGCGGAGATCGCGAACGCCACGGCGAACACGGCCACCGCGGCCAGCAGGCATTCGCCGAGCCACCGCCAGCGCATCCGCCCGGTCACGCCGATGAGCTGCCGCGGGCTCCGCCGCTGCGCCCACAGCACGGCCAGCATCACCGCCGGGATCAGCGCGGCCAGCGCCCCGAACGACACGTACAGCAGCACGAACGGATCGCGCACCACCGCTTCGACGTAATCCGGGTTCAGCCACAGCGACGCCAGCCGGAACTCGCCGAACCCCGCCGGGTACAGCACGAACAGGCCCAGCAGCACCATGGCGACCAGCAGCAGCACGAACGCGAGCACCGCGCCGAACAGCAGCGCCAGCAGCGGCGTCCACCACCGGTGCCGGGAATCGCGGGCGAGGAGGTGGTACGGGGTGCCCTCCGGCGTCGGATCCGCCGTTGCCGGGAAGTCGCTCACCCCTCGGATCGTAGTGCTCACCCGCCCGTGGCCGGAGCCGCGCGCGCGGCATCCGATCGGGCGGAATCCGGGCTCGGGCCGGGGCGGCCGCCGGGTTCGGAACGCTGCGGGCGCGGCCGGGGACGCAGCAGGTCCACCGTCGAGAGCAGCACCACGTGCGCGTAGGCGGCGACGATCGACGCGGGCAGCAACCAGGCGACGGCGCCGACCGCGGGCTCCGCCAGCCACAGCGCCCCGGCGAACACCACCGCCGACACGGCCGCGGCGACCGCCCGGCCCCACGGGCGCAGGCCCAGCGACCCCAGCCAGGTCAGCGCAACCGCCGCCACCACCAGGCCTTGCGGGCCGAGGGTGAACCCGGTGCTCGCCGTCCACAGCAGGGCCGCCGTCAACGCCGCGGCGATGAACACCGCGGGCAGCCACCGGGCGAGCCCCTTGCCGCGGCTCAGCAACCGGAACCCGAGCCACAGCGCCGACACCGCGGCGACCAGCAGCGCCAGCAGCACGCCCACATTGATCACGAACGGGTCGTAGGTGAACGGCCGCAGCACCGACACCGCCGAGGAGTCGGGCGGCACCACCGCGATCCGCGCGCCGATCGCCGTCGCGGGCTCGTTGAGCAGGCAGGACATCGTGGCGTCCGGTGGTGGCCGCCCCGCCGGGCAGGTCAGCGAGTACTCCTGCGCGTACGGCGCCCCGACGGGCGCGACCCCGCTGAGCACGACCGCGCCGGCACCGAGGAAGAGCACCAGCGCCACCCGCCGCGGTGCCGCCACGGCCAGCACCACCAGCAGCAGCACCGGCTTGACCACGGTCATCGCCACTCGGCCGAGCAGCCGCAGCACCCCGGCCGTGCCCGGTCGGACCGCCCGGTAGGCCAGCAGGGCCGACCTGGTCGCGACCGAAGCGAGCCGGGGCTCGCCGAGGTCCTCGACGCGCTGGCGCCCCACCGCGTAGCGCCGCACGTCCCGGGTGAGCCGCTGCGGCTCCGGGATGTCCGGCAGCCGGGGCTCGCCCGGATCGGCGCCGGTCGCGACGGTGGCCACGAAGGGCAGCTCCTGCGCCGCGATCGTCCAGTGCAGCCGCTCCACGACCAGCGCCTTCGTCTCGGTCAGCGGGTGCTCGTCGACGGGGTCGGCGAACATCGCCGCCAGCTCCGCCCGCACCTGGTCGGCCCGCCGCTCCCACAGCTCCGTCAGGAAGCTCTGCCAGCGCTCCGAGCCGGCCACGTCGCCGAGCTCCGCGCGGGTCGGGGTGGTGACGATGGCGCGCAGCCGCTGCGCGATGCCCTCCGGGCCGAGCCCGGCGCTGTGGCGCAGCAGCCGGGCGGGCACCAGCAGCAATCCGACCAGCGCCGACGCCGCGTCCAACCGGCCCCACATCCAGTCGTTAGCGCGCCACCGCGCGGACAAGAACGCCCCGAAGTTGCCCAGGTCGCCGCCGCGCACCTTGTCCTCGACGCGCAGTTCGCGGGCCACCCGCAGCGCGTCGAACGGCAGCGGTGACGGCGCGTCCCCCACGACCCGGAGGAAGTTGATCCGGTCGCCCGGCGAGCGACCCACGTCCAGCGGCGCGGTGAGCACGACCAGCGCGCGCAGCACGGCCGGGCGGCGGTCGGTGCGCTCCAGCAGGCCGTAGCCGATCTGCGCGGGGGATTCGACGTGGGTGCGCGGCGGCGCGGCGGCGGCGATCCGGTCCGCGATCCGGTGCAGCACGACGCGGGCCTCGGCCACCGCGTCCACCCCGTTCTCGTCCCACGGCACCGCGTCGGCGCCCGAGGTGTCGGCCATGGACGCGAGTTCGGCGGCGAACTCCTCCAGCGCGCGCTGGAAGCGGCCGTCCTGCTCGACCTCGTTGAGCACCGCGCCCAGCAGCGGTCGCACCGGCGACGGCAACCGGTGCTGCATCCGCTCGCGGCGCTCGGCGACCCGCAGCACCCAGTCCGCGAGCTCGCCCAGCTCGACGATCGGTTCCAGGACGGCGCCGTTGATCCAGTAGCGGTCCGCGTGCCCCTCCAGGACCTCGGCGAACGTGCGCAGCCGGTACAGCGCCGCCTTGCAGCGGCCGATCAACGGCAGCTGCTCCGGGCTGGCCCAGCGGCCGATGTCCCGCGCCCAGTCCAAGCATTCCTGCACCCCGGACGACAGTCCGCGCACGTCGTCGAAGACCCGATCAGGTTCCGCCGCGGCTAGCTCGGCCAGCCCCGCCGCCAGCCGCCTGCCCAGCACGGTGCGGACCTGCGGCGACCAGCCCTCCAGCGGGTCCCCGACCACCGGCGGCAGCAGCCTGCCGTCCTCAGTGCCCGCCGGCTCCACCAGCAACCGCAGCACCGCTTGGGCGTCGAGCTCCGCGCGCACCACCGCGTACTCGGCCTCGACCTGCCCGGCCTGGGAGAACAGCACCGCTTCCCGCTCCGCCGGGGCTGCGGGCAGCAGCGGCGCGAACACCGATCTGCGGCGCAGTTCAGTGCGCTGCACGGCGGCGTTGTGCTCGTCGAGCGCGTGGATGTCGGCCAGCAGCGACTCCTGCGACATGCGCGCGCTCATCGCGGTGGACACCACCGGCAACGCCAGCTGGCGGCTCAGCGGCCTGCCTTCGCCGACGGTCTCCGGTTCCGGGTTCAGGTACAGCAGCCAGCGCGCGCTGGGGCGTTCGGTGGGCACCGCGGCCATCGCCTCCACCGCCGCGGTGACGGGGATGTTGTCCAGCACCCCGCCGTCGATCACCCGGAACGGCCGGGGATCCGCGGTGTTCTCGGAGAACACCCCGAACATGTCCGGTTCGCCGGGTGGCGGCGCGCCGGTGCTGGAGTGCACCTGCGCCGGTTCGAAGGCGAACGGGAACGACGAGGTGGCGCGTGCGGCCTGCGCCAGGCGCAGCGCGGTCGCCGGGAATTCCTTGCCGGTGCCGAAGTCCGACAGCGGCTGCCCGGAGCGGCCCCGGTGCCGGAAGCGGAACGAGGCGGTGCGGCGCTGCTCGGTCAGCGGCCCCGACCTGCCGTCGAAGTGCCGCTCCAGCACCGGGTCCAGCAGGGTCGCGGTCAGCAGCAGGTCCAGCCGGTCGCCCAGGTTGCGGGCGTCCTCGGGGGCCGGGGTCAGCTCGCTGATCAGCCTCGCGAGCTCGGCGCGGAAGTAGGCGTCGCCCTCCAGCAGGGAATCCGGCCTGCGCTGCCAGAACTTCGGCACCGCGCGGCACATCGCCTCCAGGTCCGCCAGGCGCACCCACAGCTCGCGCATGTCCTCGAACGGCATGCCGTAGACGATCGAGGCGGACAGCAGGGTCGCGTTCAGCCCGCCCGCCGAGGCACCGGCCAGCACGTCCACGGACACCGAGTCGTAGCCCGCGAGCCCGGCCAGCGCCGCCCACGGGTGCTCGTCGTCCGGTTCCGGGTTCGGCTTCGCCGTCCCGGGCGGGGGCGTGCCGGACGTCGCGCAGCGCAGCAGGTCGATCTCGGCGACGGCGCCGCCGATCCATACCGCGAGGCTGGCCCCGCCGCGCATCGCCAGCGCCAAGCGGAGTTCCTGGTCGTTCTCGGCGTCGCCCGCGCCGGAAGCGGGTTCGCCGCCGGAGTCCGCGCCCGCTCCGCCGCCTTCGGCCCGATGCCGACCGGCCGCCTCCCCCGTGGTGCCACCGCCGGCCCGCCCGTCGCCGGTCGCCCCGCTCTCGGCGGGGTCGCCGCGGGTCAGGTCCTCGTCGGCCATGCCGCCGCCCCCTCGGTCGACTCGCACGCCGGGAAAGACCTCGGCACGGCTCGTTCCGCGGAGGAACCCGACGATCGCTCTTGATCAGAACGTACCGCGCCGCACCGGCTCCGGGATCGTCCACACGGGCGTCAGGACGCGCGTGCCCAGGCAGGCCGCCGCGACGGGTGTTCCGGGGCCGGGCGCGTCGCCCCGCCGCTCCGCTCGAACCCGGCGGCTCAACCGGCGGCGGGCGGCGTCCACTCGTCGGTGCGGGACATGCCCGCCGCCCGCCCCTTGCCCGCGATGACCAGCGCCATCTTCCGGGACGCCTCGTCGATCATCTCGTCGCCGAGCATCGCCGCACCGCGCTTGCCGCCCGCCTCCGAGGTGTGCCAGTCGTAGGCGGCCAGCACGTTCTCCGCGTGGTCGTAGTCCTCCTGGCGCGGCGAGAACAGCTCGTTGACCGCGTCCACCTGCGCCGGGTGCAGCACCCACTTCCCGTCGAAGCCCAGCGCCGCCGACCGGCCGCCGACCCGGCGCAGCCCGTCCACGTCCTTGATCGCCAGGTAGGGGCCGTCGATGGCCTGCACGTCGTGCGCCCGCGCCGCCATCAGCATCCGCATCAGCACGTAGTGGTAGGCGTCGCCCACGTCGTAGCCGGGCGGTTGCTCGCCGACGACCATCGACCGCATGTTGATCGAGGCCATGAAGTCGGCCGGGCCGAAGATCAGCGCCTCGATCCGGGGCGAGGCGGCGACGATCGCGTCCACTTCGACCAGGCCGCGCGCGTCCTCGATCTGCGCTTCGATGCCGATCCGGCCGACTTCCAGGCCGGTGGCGCGTTCGATCTGGGTCAGCGTCAGGTCCAGCCAGCGCACGTGGTCGGGGCTGGAGACCTTCGGCAGCACGATCGTGTCCAGGTTCGCCCCGGCGCCTTCGACGACCTCCACCACGTCCCGGTAGGTCCACTCCGAGGTGAGGTCGTTGACCCGTACGGAACGGATCTTGCCGTCCCAGCCGCCCTCGTTGAGCGCCGCAGCCACCCGGCCGCGCGCCTCGGCCTTCGCCAGCGGCGCGACCGCGTCCTCCAGGTCCAGGAAGAACGAGTCCACCGCCAGCCCGCGCGCCTTGTCGATCATCTTCGCGCTGGAGCCGGGCACGGCCAGACAGCTACGGCGGGCACGTCGACGATCGACCACGAGTTCCTCCTCATAGAACGGGCACAGAGGTATCTACCACGCCGACAACCCCCACAGCCGTGACCCCGCTCCCCCAAGAGCCGCAGCAAACCCACGAAGAACGAACAAACCACGCTCACCCAGCGGCCGAAGGCCGTGCCTTTGCGGCGAAGCCGTGCAGTTGGGCTGCGAAGCAAGCCTGCCTTGCGGCGAAGCCGTGCCTGTATGTGCGAAGCACATGGCCCACGTCAAGAAGCCGACCACCCGCGGGTTCTCAGTGGCTTCCTCGCTGCGGGATCTTTTTCCCGAGTGGCTCCGCGAGGGAAAAGCTGTCCTCGCGAGGAAGCCACTGAGGTTCCGCCACCCGACCCCCACGCCAAAACGACCCCGACAACGCCGCAACTGCCCCACCACCTACAGCCGACTAGCCTGATCGGCGTGGCAGCGACCAGGGTGTACGCGGCACGAGTAGCCGGACTCGCCGTGTTCGGGCCGGACGGCGAGTCCATCGGCAAGGTCCGCGACGTCGTCGCCGGGCTGAGCACCGCGCACCAGCCGCCGCGGGTGCTGGGCATCGTGATGGAGATGGCGGCGCGGCGGCGGATCTTCGTGCCGATGCTCCGGGTGGTGCGCTTCGAACCCAACGCGGTCACCCTCGCCACCGGTTCGGTCAACACCCGGCAGTTCCACCAGCGCCCCAACGAGGTCCTGGTGCTCGGTCAGCTCCTCGACGCGAAGGTCACCGTCGCCGCTTCCGGCGCGTCCGCGGTGCTGGTGGACGCCGCTCTGGAGCAGACCCGCACCCGCGATTGGCGGATCAGCAGGCTCGCGGTGCGCGAGCGCACCGGGCGGCTCGCCCGTCGCGGGCCGGTGCAGGTGCTGGAGTGGGATCAGATCACCGGGCTCGCCGCCGCCGAGCTCACCGACCGGCCGCAGGGCGTGGAGCAGCTGCTGGCGCTGCTGGACACGATGCGCGCCGTCGACGTGGCCAGCACGCTGCACGAACTGCCCGCCAAGCGCCGCTACGAGGTGGCGGAGGCGCTCGACGACGAACGGCTCGCCGACGTCGTCGAGGAGCTCCCGGAGGACGACCAGAAGGACCTGATCGGCCACCTCGGCGAGGACCGGGCCGCCGACGTGCTGGAGGCGATGAGCCCGGACGACGCCGCGGACCTGCTCGCGGAACTCCCCGAGGTGGACAAGAACCGGCTGCTGGAGCTCATGGAGCCCGCCGAGTCCGCCCCGGTGAAGCGGCTCCTGGAGTACTCCTCGGACACGGCGGGCGGGTTGATGACGCCGGAGCCCGTCGTCGTCGGCCCGGACGCCACCATCGCCGAGGCGCTCGCGATGGTCCGCAATCCGGAGCTGCCGGTGGCGCTGTCCAGCATGGTCTTCGTGTGCCGCCCGCCGTCGGCCACGCCCACCGGCCGCTACTTGGGTTGCGTGCACATCCAGCGGCTGTTGCGGGAACCGCCGTCGACGCTGGTCGCGGGGGCGCTGGACACGAGCCTGGCGAGCTTGCCACCGACGGCCGCGCTGGCCGAGGTGACCCGCTACTTCGCCGCGTACAACCTGGTGTGCGGGCCGGTGCTCGACGACGAGGAGCACTTGATCGGCGCGGTCACCGTGGACGACGTGCTCGACCACCTGCTCCCGGAGAACTGGCGGGAGAGCGGCTTGCCGGACCGGGACGACCGGCCCGGCGCGCATTCCCCGGACGCACCGAAAGCGAGCGACGATGCCTGAACTGCTCTCCCGGCGGCGGCTGGACCAGCCCCGGATGCCGCGCCGGTTCGCCGTGGAGTTCGACCCGGAGCTGTTCGGCCAGGTCTCCGAACGCGTCGCCCGCTTCCTCGGCACCGGGAAGTTCCTGTTCTGGATGACGGTGTTCGTGATCAGCTGGATCGGGATGAACCTGTTCGCGGTGGGGCTGCGGTGGGATCCGTACCCGTTCATCCTGCTGAACCTCGCGTTCTCCACCCAAGCGTCGTACGCGGCGCCGCTGATCCTGCTCGCGCAGAACAGGCAGGACGACCGCGACCGGGTCTCGCTGGAGGAGGACCGGGCGCGCGCCGAGCAGACGAAGGCCGACACCGAGTACTTGGCGCGGGAGCTGGCCGCGTTGCGGCTGGCCATCGGTGAGGTCGCGACCCGCGATTACCTGCGGGTCGAGCTGGACCGGCTGCGCGACGAGCTGCCCGGCACGGAGAGCGCGGGCGCGCGCCGGCGGCGCCAGGGCTCGGGCGACGGCAACGAGGAGGGCCACCGCTGAGGGTTCCTGGACGGGGCCGCTCCACCCGGCGCGCAGGCACGGGCCGACGTTAATCGGATTATCCGCGCGCGGCTGCGGCGCTCAGGCTTGGGCGCGTTGGCCCGGCGGTGCCGGAACCCCGCCCGCGGCGAGCTTTTCGCAGGTGCGGGCGAACTCTTCGAGCTCCCGCGGCTCGGTCACCGAAAGGAAGTACTGGGTCACTCCACCGAGGTGCGTGCTGGATGCGGTGCGCAACCGCCCCTCGCCGGCCTCGGTGATCACTGCGAGTACTCCCCTGCCGTCCGAATCGACCCGGACGCGACTGACCAGACCGATCCGCTCCAACCGGTCGACCAGCCGGGTCACCCCGGATCTGGACAGCAGCACGGTGTCCGCGAGCTCGGTCATGCGCAGTCTGCGCTCGGGCGCCTCGAACAGCGCGTGCAGCACGTCGTAGGCGGCCAGCGTCAGCCGCTGCTCGGCGATCAGATCCCCTTCCAGGCAGCGCGTGACGCGGGCGTGCGCACGCAGGAAGGTTCGATAGGCCAGCAGCTCGCCACGAGTGGGTAATCGATCAAGACCCGTCTCGGTCACGATGAGTGATACTACGGAGGGCAGTCACACGATTGCGAAGCGCCCCCGGATTTCACGATGCGAGCACGTCGGACCCGGTGCTTGGAATAATCCAGCGCACAGCCCCGCGCAACCGGCTTCCGCGCACCCGAGCGGCACCCGGCGCGGAGACCCCCGTCGTCACCCGCTGCGCACCTCGCCTGCGATTCCGGGGCTACCGGCCCGTAACATCGAGGGTCGGTCCGTAGCATCGAGGGCAAGCACAGCCGCAGGAAGGGTCGGTGTCACCGCAACCGTGACCAGCACGCACTCCGCTCCCACGGAAGAGGCCGTTCGCCAGGCCCTCACCAAGGTCGAGGACCCGGAGATCCACAAGCCGATCACCGAGCTCGGCATGGTCAAAGCCGTGACGATCGGCGAGGAAGGCCAGGTCACCGTCGAGGTGTACCTGACGGTGCAGGGCTGCCCGATGAAGGAGACGATCACCCAGCGGGTCGACGCCGCGGTCGGTGCCGTCGACGGCGTCCGGGCCGTGACCGTCGAGCTCGACGTGATGAGCGACGAGCAGCGCTCCGAACTCCGCAAGAAGCTGCGCGGCAACTCCGAGGAGCCGCGCATCCCGTTCGCCGAACCCGGCTCGATGACGCGGGTGTACTGCGTGGCCTCCGGCAAGGGCGGCGTCGGCAAGTCCAGCGTCACGGTGAACCTGGCCGCCTCGATGGCCAAGCGCGGCCTGTCGGTCGGCGTCGTCGACGCCGACATCTACGGCCACTCGGTGCCCCGGATGCTCGGTTCCAGCGGCAAGCCCACCCAGGTCGAGAAGATGATCCTGCCGCCGCAGGCGCACGGCGTGAAGGTCATCTCCATCGGCATGTTCACCCCCGGCAACACGCCGGTCGTGTGGCGCGGGCCGATGCTGCACCGCGCGCTGCAGCAATTCCTGTCAGACGTGTTCTGGGGCGACCTGGACGTGCTGCTGCTGGACCTGCCGCCCGGCACCGGCGACGTCGCGCTGTCCACCGCCCAGCTCATCCCCAACGCGGAGATCCTGGTCGTGACCACGCCGCAGCAGGCCGCGGCGGAGGTCGCCGAGCGCGCGGGCGCCATCGCGATGCAGACCCGGCAGCGGCTGGCGGGCGTCGTGGAGAACATGTCCTGGATGGAGCTGCCCGACGGTCAGCGCATGGAGGTCTTCGGCAGCGGCGGCGGCCGGATCGTGGCCGACTCGCTGACCCGAGCGGTGGGCTCGGAGGTCCCGCTGCTGGGCCAGGTGCCGCTGGACACCCGGCTGCGCGAAGCGGGCGACAGCGGCACGCCGCTGGTCATCGAGGCGCCGGACTCCCCGGCGGCCCAGGTGCTCAACGACGTGGCGAAGCGCCTGTCCACCCGCGCCCGCGGGTTGGCCGGTCAGCTGCTGTCCGTCTCCCCCGCCTGAGCCGGCACCACGAGGCGGTCCCGGCGCGGACCGGGACCGCTGCTCGTGGAGGCGTCAGGTGAGCGCGCCGCGACCGTCAGGAGCGCGCGATGGCCAGCAGGCCGTCGCCGACGGGCAGCGCCACCGGCACCAGCGACTCGTCGGCCCGCACGGCCCTGATCAGCTCCCGCACCGCCTGCGCGCGGGGCTCCTGGTGCTGGGTCGCATCGACCGGACCGGCGAACACGATCGCTCCGCCCGGCCGCAGCAGCGGCGCGCCGAGCTCCAGGAACATCGGGTACCGGCTGGGCATGGCGTCGACGAACACCAGGTCGTAGGCGTCCTCGGTGAGCTTCGGCAGCACCCGCTCGGCCAGCCCGGCGATGAACCGGGTGCGACCGCGCGCCACGCCCTGCGCGGCCAACGCCTCGCGGGCGATGTGCTGGGCCGACGCGTCGACGTCGATGGAGGTCAGCACGCCCTCGGGCACCATGCCGCTGAGCAGCCAGCTCGCCGAGGCGCCCGTGCCGGAGCCCACCTCGACGACGGATTTGGCGCGCAGCACGGTCGCCAGGAACCGCAGCGCGGCGCCGACGGACGCATCGATGGTGTCGTGCGCTGGGTCGGTCACGGGCCCGATGGATCCGCGGGCGTCGCCGAGCATGCTGCCCGGCCGGTCCAGCGGACCGGTGCCGATCGACGTCTCGGGTATCACGAGTCGCAAGATTATCTTCGCGGGCCGGTTCGGTTGTCCTGTTTCGGCACATCGTTAGACGCCTGTTTCCGTGAACCCGCCGGTCTTGCGCCGATCAGGTGAAAGTCAGGTTCTCAGGCTGCTCTCAGCGCTCTTTCATCCGTCCCTCACGAGCGCGCGCGAGAGTGGAGGGCGAATCGAGGGCGGACCACGCCCTCAGCGATAGCGGCGACACCGCGGAACGCGCTGCGCACCACCCGCTCCGGACCTTCACCGGGAACAAAGCGGCGGGCGAGTTCGTTCCCCTTGTGCACCAGCCGCAGGAGGTGGCTCCACGTCCGATGCCAACACAGTCGATGAGTCCGGCCGTTCGAGCGGACCAGAACACCGTCGCCGCCGCACCCGTCTCGGATGCGGAGTGGACGCCACCGTCCTGGGACGAGGTCGTCCGCGAGCACGCCGACCGGGTCTACCGGCTCGCGTACCGGCTCAGCGGCAACCAGCACGACGCCGAGGACCTCACGCAGGAGACGTTCATCCGCGTCTTCCGCTCGCTGGCGTCCTACAAGCCGGGGACGTTCGAGGGCTGGCTGCACCGGATCACCACGAACCTCTTCCTCGACATGGCCCGCCGCCGTTCGCGGTTGCGGATGGAAGGCCTGCCCGAGGACACCGACCGGCTGCCGAGCACCGGCCCCAGCCCGGAGCAGGTGTTCTACGAGACGCACCTCGACCCGGACCTGCAGGCCGCGCTGGACGAGGTGCCGCCGGAGTTCCGCGCGGCCGTCGTGCTCTGCGACGTCGAAGGACTCTCCTACGAGGAGATCGGAACCACCCTCGGGGTGAAGCTCGGTACTGTGCGCAGCAGGATCCACCGCGGCAGGCAGATGTTGAAGGCCACGTTGGAAGCTCGGCGGGAACAGGCTCGGGAGGAGTCGGCATGACGGCTCGGCGAGGGTGGGGGCTGTCCGAACAGCACCTCGCGCTGGACGCGCTCGTGGCATTCGTGGACGGAGAGCTCACCGCCAACGCCCACGACCGCGCCGCCGCCCACCTCGCCCGGTGTCCGGCCTGCGCGGCGGACGCCGCGGCGCAACGGCAGGCGCGCACGGCGGTGCGCTCCGCACCCGCCCCTTCCGTCTCGGCGGGCCTGCTCCAGGCCCTCCAGGCGATACCGTCGAGCGCTGAGCTGCCCGCCCAGCCCGACGGGCTGGCGCTGACCGAGGACGGGCAGCTCGTCGCGGTCAACCCGGGAGCACGACCCGGCCGGTTCGGTTCCGGAGCCGCCCTCGGCTCCACCACTCCGCTCGGCGGCGGCCAGCAGCCGATGGGCACGAGCACCCCGCTCGGCGCGACGTCGCCGGACCAGCGCGCCGGGCGCGGTAGGCGAACGGGTGCGGGCGTGGTGTTCTCCGGGCTGGTGCTCGGTGCGCTGGCCCTGGTGAGCGTTCCCGACGAGCAGCTCCCCCCGACCGACGCGGGCCCGATGCCGCACCCCGGCGAGGCCTACGACTCGGCGATGATCCCGGCCTCCGCCCGGCTGAGCGAGCCGCCGCGCGACGCCCCGGCCCCGCCTCCGCCGTCCGAATCGGCGGCCTTCCCCAGCTCGGACGCTCCGGCGACGCCGTCGGGCTCGCCGCTGATCTCGGCCTCCGTCCAGCCCTGAACCACCTCGCCCCGGGCGAATCCGGTGTGCGAGCGGGCACCTACGCGGACTTCACCTGATGCTGGGCAGGATGTGCGGTGGACGCCCACCACCGGTACCGGTGCGCGGGACGCCACCTTCATGTGATCCACTCGCATGCCGATGTGTCGACGACTTCGCAGGTCCGGGGAGCGATGAGCGAGCAACCGAGGAAACCCGCGCAGGGATCCGACCCGGTGCGGCCTGATCGGACCCGTCCGCACGGCGACCAGGACGGCACCTTCCCCACCGGCGGCGCGCCGCGCGAGCAGGCGCTGCACCCGTGGCAGCAGGGCTCCGCAGCGCCCGCGCGCGGGGTCCCCGCCGAAGACTTCCAGCGCCCCGGCACCGGCGGCGAGCGGCCGGTGGCGCGGACCGGCAACGGGCCTTCCGAACCGCACGAGACCTCGCCGCCGAACCCGGCGGGCCCCGCCGGACCGGGGCACCAGCCCGCCGCCGCTCAGCAGGACGACCCGCAGCGCCTCGGGGCACGCCCGACGCAGCGCCCCGACGTCGACCCCGCGCAGGCCCGGACGTTCGGCAGGCCCAGCGGCGTGTCCGGCAGCTTCCACCCCGACGCCTCCCGACGGCCGGGCTCGGGCGTCGAGCAGGCACCACCACCGCCGGACGCGCTGACCAAGGCCTTCGGCCGCCCCCAGGGCACGCCCGATTCGCTGCAGCGCGAGCCCGGCGAGACCCCGCCCGCGACCACCACCGAGCAGCCCGCGACGTTCTGGAACGACCGCGGCGACCGGGACCCGTGGCGCAACCCCTCGGCGAGCTCCGTGATCGGGCCGCCCGCGCTGCCCGAGGAGGCCGCCGAACCCGACGCCGAACCCGGCCCCGGCCCGCTGCTGAGCGCCCGCGAGGTCCTGTTCGGGCGCCGGGTGCGCCCCCGCTCGCTCGCCGCGCTCGCCGGAGTCGCGGTGCTGCTGGCCGGTGTCGGCGGCTTCGTCGGCCGCATCACCGCCGAGGAGGGCAACCCGCTGACCAACCCGGACGTGACGCTGGCCGAGGTCGAACCCGGCATGGAACGCCCCAGCGGCGGCGTCGCGGGCGTCGCCCACCGCATCGTGCCCGCCGTGGTCTCGGTGGAAGTGCACGTCGGCGCGCAGGGCGGCAGCGGCTCCGGCGTGGTGATCGACGGCAACGGCTACATCGTCACCAACAACCACGTCGTGTCGATGGCCGCGGACACCCCGGGCGCCAGGGTCTCCACGGTCTTCAGCGACGGCAGCCGGGTGCCCGCCCGGATCGTGGGGCGGGACGTGAAGACCGACCTCGCGGTGATCAAGGTCGAGGTGGCCAACCCGACCGTCGCGCAGCTGGGGCGCTCCGCCGATCTGGCCGTGGGCGACCAGGTGATCGCCGTGGGCTCCCCGCTGGGGCTGGCGAGCACCGTGACCACCGGCATCGTCAGCTCGGTGAACCGGCCGGTGCGGCTGGCCGGGGAAGGCACCGACACCAACGCGGTGGTGGACGCGATCCAGACCGACGCGGCGATCAACCCCGGCAACTCGGGTGGTGCGCTGGTCGACGGCAACGGTGCGGTGGTCGGCATCAACAGCGGCATCCGCACCATCGGCTCCGGCGGTGAGGGCGGCTCGATCGGCCTCGGGTTCGCCATCCCCATCGACGACGTGCGGCGCATCTCCCAGGAGCTGATCCGCGGTGGCAGGGCCGTGCACGCCGACCTCGGGGTCAACGCCAAGTCCGTCAACGACGGCACGACCGACGGCGCCCAGGTGCTCAACGTGCGGGACAACGGCTCCGCGGCGGCGGCGGGCATCGCCGAGGGCGACGTGATCATCCGGGTGGGCGACCGGAAGGTCAGCACCGCGGACGAGCTCGTGGTGGCCGTGGACCGCTATCCCGTGGGCAGAACGGTCCCGGTGACCGTGGTGCGGCAGGGCCGTGAGCTGGTGTTGGACGTGGCGCTGCGCTGAATGCGCATCCAGTTGGGAAAAGTGGCGTTTCCGCAAGGTCCGTCCGGGTGGGTAGGCTGGCGGAGCGCGACGCGCACGGCATGGAGTGAAAGGTGATCCGAGGTGTTCGACAGCATCGGCTGGGGTGAGATCCTGGTCCTCATCGTCGCCGGTCTGTTCATCCTCGGCCCGGACCGGTTGCCGGAGGGCGCAGCGTGGCTGGGCCGCACGATCCGCCAGGTCAAGGAGTACGCGACGGGCGCGCGCGATCAGCTGCGCTCCGAGCTGGGACCGGAGTTCGACGACCTCCGCAAGCCCCTCGAAGACCTGCGCGGCATCCGCGACTTCAACCCCCGCACGGCGGTGACCAAGCACCTGCTGGACGGCGAGAACCCGCTGAACCCGCCGCTGAACGGCAACAACGGCAGCAACGGCAACAACGGGTCGACTTCCACTCCGCCCAAGCCGCAGTCCCAGCCGCAGACACCGCTCGCTCCGGGGGAACGGCCGCCTTACGACTCGGACGCCACCTGAGCCTCGGGTTCCGGCGCGGCGGCGCCCACCGTCCGAGCTCGCCGACTGCGCAGCACCGGCACCGCGGCGAGGACCAGCCAGCAACCGAGCACGGCGGTCATGCCCGCCCAGCCCCACGCCGCGTAGGCCACGCCGCCGAGCACCCCGCCGACGCTGCTGCCGCCGTAGTAGGCGAGCTGGTACATCGCGGAGGCCTGCCCGCGCGCCGAAGGTGACGCGAGCAGTCCGACCCAGCCGCTGGCCACCGAGTGGGCGGCGAAGAACCCGCCGGTGAACACCACGAGCCCGGTCAGGATCACCACCAGGTTCCCGCCGAGCATCAGCAGCAGCCCCAGGACCGCCGTGCCCAGTCCGGCCAGCAGCACCGGGCGCCGCCCCCAGCGGTCCGCGAGCCGCCCGGCCAGCGCCGAGGTGACGGTGCCCGCGGCGTACGCCAGGAACGCGAGAGCGGCCAGCGCGGGCGGCACCGACAGCGGCGGCTCGACGAGCCGGAAGCCCAGCACGTTGTAGACCGCGACGAACGACCCCATGCCGAGCGCGGCGACCAGGAACGGGGGCCGCAGAGCCGGATCGGTCGCGGCGGCGCGCACCCCGGTCAGCAGCGGTGTCCAGCGCAGTTCCTGGCGCCGCTGGTGGCGCTCCCGAGGCAGCAGCAGGACGAACGCGACCGTGCAGATCCCGGCCAGCGCGGCGACCGCCGCGAGCCCGCCGGTCCAGCCCGCGAAGTCACCGGCGATGCCGCCGAGCAACCTCCCGGACATGCCGCCGATCGTGGTGCCCGCGACGTAGAGGCCCATCGTGGTCCCGAGGTCCCGGCCGCCGGTCTCGTCGGCGAGGTAGGCGGCGGCGACGGCCGCGATGCCCGCGACCGCGGCTCCCTGCACCAGGCGCAACGCCACCAGCAGCGGGAAGTGGGCCACGAAGGGCAGCAGCAGCCCGATGGCCTCCGCCAGCAGCAGCGAGCACACCATGATCCGCCGCCTGCCGAACACCTCGGACAGCGTGCCGAGCGGGATCGCGGCCACCGCCAGGCCCAGCGTGCCCGCGGAGACCAGCAGCGCCGTGGTGCCAGGGGCCAGCGCGAACGACTCGGCGAACTGCGGCAGCACCGGCTGCGGCGCGTACAGCAGCGCGAACAAGGCCAGGGCGCCTGCCAGCAGTGCGAGCCGGATGCGCCGGATCCGGTTCAGGTCATCGGTGAGCACGTGGGCGACGGTAAGCAACGCTAACTAATGCGTCCAATTCATCGAACATCGACAATCCATGCCGTGACGCATGAATCAGATGGATCGCTGGACGCCGCCCAGCTCACCGCGGATCTGGCCCCGACGTTGAACCTGCTGCGCACCGTCGCGGCGGAGGGGCATCTCACACGGGCGGCCCACCGGCTCGGCATCCCGCAACCCACCGTAAGCCGCACCCTCGCCCGGCTCGCCGATCGCCTCGGGACCGAGATCGTGACGCGAGACGGGCGCGGCGTGCGGCTCACCCGCACCGGGGCGAAGCTGGCTGCCGCCGCCGACGACGCCTACCGCGAACTGGCCGACCGGTGCCGCGAAGTCGTGGAAGAACTCGATCCGGACCGGGGACGGGTGGCACTCGGCTTCCAGCACACCATGGGCGGCGCCCTCGTTCCCGAACTCATCAGGAGCTTCCGGACCGACCATCCCGGAGTGCGGTTCCGGTTGGTCCAAGGTGCGCGCGACGAGCTGCTGACCGGGGCGCGGGACGGCAGGCTCGATCTCTGCCTGGTCTCGCCGATGCCGTCCGGCCCGGAGTGGGAGGCGAGCCCGGTGACGCGCGACGAACTGGTCGCGGTCGTGCACACCGACCACCGCCTCGCCGGGCGCACGAGCGTCCGGCTGGCCGACCTCGCGGGTGAGGACTTCGCGCTGCTGAGCTCCGGCTACGGGCTGCGGCGCATCGTCACCGAACTGGCCGGCGCGGCGGGCGTGGCGCTGCGGACCGCGTGGGAGGGCGAGGAGGTCGACACCGTGCGCGGACTGGTCGCGGCGGGTCTCGGCGTCACCGTGCTGCCCAGGGCGCTGGGCGGTGCGGTGGCGGGCACCGCGGAGATCTCGTTGAGCCCGGCCGCGCACCGCACCGTCGGCATCGCCTGGCCGGCCCACCGCACCCCGCCTCCCGCCGTGCACGCCTTCCGCGAGCACGCGATCACCCGCGGAGACCCACCGGCCGGATGCGAATGATCCCGCGGCGGATCACGCCCGCCACGGGATCACTCGGACATCAGCGGTGTCACTCGGCCAGCGAGGCGGCGAGCTCCACGAGGGTCCTGGCCGCGAATCCCGTCGCGCCCGGGACGACGTCGTCGTAGGCCTTGTCCGCACGCCCCGGCCCGGCGATGTCCAGGTGCGCCCACGGCACCGCGCCGACGAACTCGCGCAGGAACAACGCGGCCGTGATGCCACCCGGTCCTTGCGGCGCCTGGCGCACGTCGGCGAGCTCGCCCTGCACGTCCGCGGCGTGGTCCTCCAGCAGCGGCATCCGCCACCAGGACTCGCCGACGCGCTCGCCGGCCTCGCGCAGCGCGCGCTCCAGCTTCTCGTCGGTGGCGAACAGTCCACCGGTGCGCAGCCCCAGCGCGACCTTCATCGCCCCGGTCAGCGTGGCGACGTCGACGATGAAGTCCGGCTCGTGGCGCTGCACCGCGTAGGCCAGCGCGTCCGCGAGGACCATCCGGCCTTCGGCGTCGGTGTTGGCGACCTCGGTGGTCTTGCCGCCGTAGTGGCGCACCACGTCGCCCGGCCGGTAGCTGCTGCCGGAGACGTGGTTCTCCGCGGACGGCACCAGCGCCGTCACCCGCACCGGCAACCGCAGCCGGGCGATGGACAGCAGTGCGCTGAGCACCGCGCCGCCACCGGCCATGTCGGTGCGCATCAAGTGCATCCCGTCGGCGGGCTTGATCGAGATCCCGCCGGTGTCGAACGTGATCCCCTTGCCCACCAGCACCAGGTGCGGGCCGGACTTCACGCCCTCCGGCCGCCAGGTCAGCTCCAGCAGCCGCGGCGGGCTCACCGAGCCGCCGCCGACCGCGAGCACACCGCCGAAGCCCTTGTCCGCCAACCACTTCTCGTCGCGGACCGTCGCCGTGACACCCGGCAGCGGTCCCGCGAGTTCGGTGCCCGCGCCGGCGAGCCACACCGGGTTCTTCACGTTCGAAGGTGCGTTGGCCAGGTCCCTGGCCAACGAGGTCGCCGCGGCCCACTCGTGCGCGCGGGCCGCGGCGGCGCGCAGCTCCGCCGGGTCGACCCCGTCGGGCACCACCAATAAAGCCTTGCGCATCCGCGGCGCGGCCGGTTCGGCCGACACCCGGAACCGGTAGTCGCCCAGCGACAACCCGAGCGTCAACGCCGAGACGAGCTCGGCATCGGCGTCCGCGGGCAACCGCACCTGGACGTACTCCGCTTCCGCCGCGTCGCCGAGGTCCGCCGGGTCGGCGTCGTCCTCCGCGATGCCCTCGCCGAGCCGGGCGCGCGCCGCCCGCGCGATCGACGCGCCGATGGAACGCCACCGGCCGACGCCGGAACCGGCGCCGACCACCCAGCCGAAACGCCCGTCCGGCAGCGGAACCGTGCGCACATCGCCCACGGTGGCCGTGACGCCCAGCGCCTCCAGCAGCGAGGGGTCCACGCCCCACGGTTCGGCGGCCGCGGCCAGGTCAGGCCCGGAGGCCCCGTCGAACACCGGCACCGCCGCCGGAACGCCGTCCCGCCACCGCGAGACCACGTCCACTTCGACCAGTGCCGTCGGGATCACCGGGAGCACCGCGTGCTCCGGGGTCCGCGACGAGCCGAACACCGAGGAATCGGACACGGATTGAAATCCTTCCCGCACTCAAAGAAAAGGCCGTCTCGGCCACTCCACGGATACCGGCCCCGGCATCGACCTCGGATGCCAGGGCCGGCGACGATCGGGTGCACGCCGATCGCTTGCGCAGCGGCCTCAGCCGGTGACAGATTCCAGGGCCTCGCCCAGGTTCGTTGCCTCCTCCACCGACATCTCGACGACGAGCCGCCCACCGCCCTCAAGGGGGACGCGCATTACGATTCCGCGACCCTCCTTCGTCACCTCGAGGGGACCGTCACCGGTCCGGGGCTTCATGGCCGCCATAGCGTGCTCCCTCCGTGAACTCTTCCCACCCGCTGATCGCCCACAATCAGTCGGGTCCGGTTCCATTCTCCCCCATCCGGACGCAGCCGCGAAACCGAACCGATCAACTCGTGTCGCTCTTGCGCTGGTCGAATACCGGCGGCGGGTGGCAGACTCAGCCTTCGTGCGGGCATGTTCGGGACTTTTCGGCTCGCAGCACGGCCATTCGTGCGAGCGTCGTGCTGCCATTGCTGCATTTCCGGTCGACCGTCCCATCAGGACCGTTCCCGAGATGCGCACCGTGATCGCGCCGGCACTCCCCGTGCGCAGTCCACTGTGGATGCGCTGGTCAGAGTGCCCGCGGCCCGCACACCTCAAGCGACGAAAGGGCGAGAAGTGTCGGATGTACTGCTGACTCAGGACACCGGTGGCGTGCGGCTGATCACGCTGAACCGGCCGGAGTCGTTCAACGCGCTCACCGTGGAGCTCAAGCTCGCGCTGACCGCGGCGCTGCGCGAGGCCGCGGCCGACGACGCGGTGCGGGCGGTGGTGGTCACCGGTGCGGGACGTTCCTTCTGCGCGGGCCAGGACCTCAAAGAGCACATCGCGATGCTGGAGTCGGACGATCCCACTCCACTGCGGACGGTCGAGGAGCACTACAACCCGCTGATCCGCGCGGTGGCGACCATGCCGAAGCCGATCATCGCCGCGGTCAACGGCAGCGCCGCGGGCGCGGGCGCCTCGCTGGCGTTCGCCTGCGACCTGCGCATCGCCGCCGCGGACGCCAAGTTCCTGATGGCCTTCGCCAACGTGGGCCTGTCCTCGGATTCCGGCGCGTCCTGGACGCTGCCGCGCCTGATCGGCTACGGGCGGGCGATGGAGCTGATGCTGCTCGCGGAGCCGGTCGCGGCCGAGGAGGCCCTGCGCATCGGCATGGTCAACAGGGTCGTCGACGCGGGCCACGCCACCGAGGCGGCGATGGAACTCGCCGGACGCATGGCCACCGGCCCCACCAGCGCCTACGCGCGGATCAAGGAAACGATGCGCGCCGCAGCGGCGGAGGGGCTCGACGAGGCCCTCGACGTGGAGGCGGGCGCGCAGATCGAGGCGGGCCAGACCGCCGATCACCGCGAAGCGGTGGCGGCCTTCGTCGCGAAGCGCAAGCCGAACTTCACCGGCCACTGAGCCTTCCAGGGCCGTTCGCCCCGCTCGACGGCGGCGGACGGCCCTCGCTCACCGGGCGAGAGCCGGGTACTCCGCGCAGAACTCGGCGAACCGGTCCAGCGACCGCCGCAGCCCCCAGGTGAAGGCGGGCCGCACCACCGGCCACATCATCCCGGTCCCGGCAGGCGTCGCGAGGTCCTCCCACCACACGAACGTCGACTCGTCCGACTCGCCGCGCGCGATCACCCGGAAGCCGCCCTCACCGGAGACCAACGCCCCCGTGTGGCGCACCCGGCAGCACAGCGGCACCCGCATCTCGATGATCTCCATCGTGTCCAGGAAGCCGACGCCGCGCAGTCCGGTGAACGCGGCCAGCGTCGTACCGCGACCACCGTCACCGCTGACCACGTGCACCGTGGTGCCCAGCATCCACTCGCCCTGCCGCGGCCAGTCCGTCGCCGCCGCCCACACCTGCTCCGGTGCGGCGCGCACCGGCACCTCCAGCCGTAGCTGCGCGTTGCCCACCCGACTCACTCCTCCCGGTCCACCGCCCGGGCCCGCTGCAGCTGCTCGCCCGCGACGTCCAGCTGCCGCTGCAGGACGGCGACCTGGCCGCGCAGGTCGTCGACCTCGTTGGCCAGCCGCTCCAGCGCCCAGTCCACCTCGGCAGCCTTATACCCGCGCACGACCTGTTGAAACCGCAGCGAGCGCACATCGGCGCCTTCGACGTCGACGGCGGGCAATCTGGTCGGCGTCGCGCCGGGCGGTAGCGCCTCCAGCTGCTCCCCCCGCCCGAAGACCAGGGCAGCGAGCAGGTAGATCACCGCGGCGACCACGAGCACGACGAACAGGTAGATCAGCGCACTAGCCACGCTCCGATCGTGGCACGGCGCCCGTGCTCGGCGGCAGCAGACCTCGATGTGCGCGGACTCGGTCGCATCACCCGTCCGTGCGCTGGCGTCAGGTCTTGGCGGAGGCCTGGGAAGGGATGACCTTGCCTTCGAGCACGCCCTCGATGGCGGAGGTGAACTCGCGCCACGCCCGGCGCTCCGAGTGCAGCGTCTCGACTCCGGACTGGGTGAGGCGGTAGGTACGGCGCTGCCTGCCGCCGACCGTGCTCCACGCGCTGCTCACGTAGCCCGCGCGCTCCAACCGGCGCAGCGCGGGGTAGACGGTGCCCGTCGGCAGGTCCAGTGCACCACCGCTGCGCTGCTGCAACGCCTCGATGATCGCGTAGCCGTGCAGCTGTCTGCCATCGAGCGTGGCGAGCAGCAGGGCATCAAGGTGGCCGCGGAGCGCATCAGCCTTCACAGGTAGCGACTCTACGGTCATTTCCCACCACTGTCACCGTCCGGGCACAAGGGGCCGTTGGTCCTTTCCCGATTCTCCCAGGCGTGAATTGGATCACTCACCCGCATGGCGGGCGGCCTCCTCGGACGAATGCTGCGCCGATGGTCCGAAGAGGTGGCGCGGGAGATCGCGGTTCGTGATCGGCCGCGGTGAACCACGGCCCCGTTCGTGGGGCATTGCTCGGCCGAACGAGTGGATCGATTCACAAGGGACTCATCGCGGCGGTTCGGCGGCCCACACTGCGGATCACCAGGCGCGCCCCCGCGGGCGCGTGCCGACGAGCAGGCAGGAGGTCGGCGTGCGCGACGACAGCGAACGACACGCTCCCGGTTCGATCGACGAACGGGAGGTCATCCTGCCGTCTCCCAGGAACCAGCCCGACGCCGACCCGGCGCCGCAGAGCGCCCTGTCCGTCCGGTCCGGCCTCGAAGATCTGCGGGTGCGGATCGCCGCGCTGGTCGAGGCGGTGCACCAGCTGCCCGCCACCGGACTCGAACTCGACGAGGCGCAGTGGCGCATCGACGAGCTCGCCCAGGAGATCAACCGCCCGTACCCGAGCCGGCCGCGGGTGCGGTCCCGCTGGCTGCGGCTCGCACCGCTGCTGCGCGAGCTCGACGCGGCGCTGCCGGTGGCCGCGACCGGCCGCATGATCGACGACGCCTTCTGACCCTCCGGCGCGGTCAGGCCAGGGCGCGCAGCACCTGGCTCGGCGGCCGGGTCCCGGCGACGGCGGCGACCATGTCCACCACGCGCCGGGTCGCCGCGACCTGGTGCGCGCGGAACACTCGCGCGCCGGACCAGGCCGCGACGGCGGTCGCCGCCAGCGTGCCCTCCAGCCGCTCGGAGACCTCGACGTCGAGGGTCTCGCCGATGAAGTCCTTGTTCGACAACGCCATCAGCACCGGCCACCCGGTGTCGACGAGCTCACCGATCCGCCGGACCAGTTCCAGCCCGTGCCAGGTGTTCTTGCCGAAGTCGTGCGTCGGGTCGATCAGCACCCCGGCGCGCGGCACCCCGAGCGAGACGGCGAGCTCGGCGCGTTCAACCAGTTCCGCGGCGACCTGCGCGACCACGTCCGAGTAGCGCGCCCGGTACGGGTCGGTGCGCGGCGGCAGCCCTCCGGTGTGCGAGCACACGACGCCCACGCCGAACTCGGCGGCGACCCGCGCCACCTCAGGGTCCGCCCCGGCCCAGGTGTCGTTGAGCAGGTCGGCGCCCGCCTCGCACACCCGCCGGGCGACCTCGCCGCGCCAGGTGTCGACGCTGATGACCAGCTCGGGATGCCGTTGCCGAACCGCGGCCACGAACGGCACGACCCGGCGGGACTCCTCGTCGGCGTCGACCCGTTCGCCCTGCGCTCCGGCGCGGACGCCGCCGATGTCGACGATGTCGGCGCCGTCCTCGACCGCGGCGTCCACGGCGGCCAGCGCGGCCTCGGCGGCGAAGGTGGCGCCGCGGTCGAAGAACGAGTCGCGGGTGCGGTTGACGATCGCCATGACCAGCGCGCGGTCCGCGGCCACGTCCTTGTCACCGAACCGCATCGCGGGCTGAGACGTCATGCCCCGATCCTGGCACGCCGCCGTACTGCCCGTGTTCGATCTCGGCTTGAGCAGCGGGTCGTTCAGCGGAACCTCAGCGGTTGGTCTTCTTGCATTGGTGGTCACTGCTCAGCGGCTCCGCCGCTGACAAGACGACGACCTCACTTCGAGATCGAAGACAGCCGGTCAGGCGCACGCGTCGAGTGCCGCGTCCACCTCGGTGACTATCGTCAGCGCGTCGAGCGAGCGCTGCGAGGCGAACCCGTCGGCGACGAGGCCGCGCACCCAGTCCAGCATCCCGCGGTAGTGCCCGTCGGGGTCGAGGATCACCACCGGCTTGCTGTGCATGCCGATGTAGCGGGAGGTCCACACCTCGAACAGCTCCTCGCAGGTGCCGATGCCGCCGGGCAGCGCGAGGAACGCCGAGGCGTGCGCGTCCATCAGGCCCTTGCGCTCCCGCATCGTGTCGACGACGAGCAGTTCGTCCGCGTCGTCGTCGGCGACCTCCAGGTCCACCAGAGCGCGCGGGATGACCCCGACGGAACGGCCGCCGCCAGCGCGGGTCGCCCTGGCCACCTCACCCATCATGGACACCCGGCCACCACCGGAGACGAGCGTCCAGCCGCGCTTGGCGATGCCGCTGCCGACCTCCGCCGCGAGGTCGAGGTAGCGCTGGTCCACCGGCCCGGATGCGCAGTACACGCACACCGCTGCCCCGGTGGTCTCCTGCTCGCTCAATGCGCGTCCTCCCATGCTTGATATGCCTCTTCCACGATGCGCACGGCATCCTCCACGTCGTCGGTCAGGTGCAGCAGGGCCAGGTCCTTCTCGCCGACCTTGCCGGACGCCAGCATGGTGTCCCGGACCCAGTCGTAGAGGCCCTGCCAGTAGGAACGTCCGAACAGCACGACGGGGAACTTGGTGACCTTCTTGGTCTGCACCAGGGTGAGGGCCTCGAACAGCTCGTCCATCGTGCCGAAGCCGCCCGGCAGGCAGATGAAGCCCTGGGCGTACTTGATGAACATCGTCTTCCGGGCGAAGAAGTATCGGAAGTTCACCCCGAGATCAACCCACGGGTTGAGCCCCTGCTCGAAGGGCAGCTCGATGCCGAGTCCGACCGAGAGCCCGCCCGCTTCGGAGGCGCCGCGGTTGACGGCTTCCATGGTGCCGGGGCCGCCGCCGGTGATGACGGCGCACCCGATGTCGGCCATCGCCGCGCCGAGCCGCCTGCCGATCTCGTACTCCGGGTGCTCGCGCGGGGTGCGGGCGGAACCGAAGACCGTCACGGCGCGCGGCACCTCGGCCAGCGCGCCGAACCCCTCCACGAACTCGGATTGGATGCGCATCACCCGCCAGGGGTCGGTGTGCACCCAGTCGGTCGGGCCGCGCGAGTCCAGCAGGCGCTGGTCGGTGGTCGTCGATTCGTGCAGCCGGGAGCGGCGCAGCACGACCGGTCCGCGTCGTTTCTCCTGCGGGCGCTCCGCGCCGTTGGGTGAGCCCTCGATGGTCATGGAACGAGGGTAAGCACCTGCGGGAGAACTCCGGGTTCCGCGCCGGTGACCACGTGGTGCCGTGTCGGCGCGGGACTCGCCGCGCCGAGCGGCCATGGCCCCGCCGACCTGCGGCGGAACGCTCGGACCGGGGTGGACCCGAGGCGTACCGTGAGCAGTACGACGACCCGACTGGTGCCCGTCCGGCGCAGGTCGGCGGCACCGAGGCCGCGGATCCAGGTTGGGGGCCGCCATGCTCATCGAGCTGCTCGTCATCGTTCTGGCCATCGCCGTGCTCTGCGCCGGTTCCGCCGCGAAGATCATTACGCAGTACGAGCGCGGAGTCGTGTTCCGCTTCGGCCGGCTGCAGGAGTCCGTGCGCGGGCCGGGCCTCACCTTCATCGTTCCGGTGGTGGACCGGCTGCGGAAGGTGAACCTGCAGATCATCACCATGCCGGTGCCCGCGCAGGAGGGCATCACCCGCGACAACATCACGGTGCGGGTGGACGCGGTGGTGTACTTCAACGTCACCGACCCGGCTCGGGCCGTGGTGAACGTCGAGGACTACCTGTTCGCGATGGGCCAGGTCGCCCAGTCCTCGCTGCGTTCGATCATCGGCAAGAGCGACCTCGACGACCTGCTCTCCAACCGGGAGCGGCTCAACGAGGGCCTCGAAGTCATGATCGACAGTCCGGCGCTGCACTGGGGCGTGCACATCGACCGGGTGGAGATCAAGGACGTGTCGTTGCCGGAGTCGATGAAGCGCTCCATCGCCCGGCAGGCGGAGGCGGAGCGGGAACGGCGCTCCCGGATCATCGCCGCCGACGGCGAGTACCAGGCTTCGCGCAAGCTCTCCGACGCCGCCGGGGTCATGGCCGATGCGCCCGCCGCGCTCCAGCTGCGCCTGCTGGAGACGGTGGTGGAGGTCGCGGCGGAGAAGAACTCGACGCTGGTCCTGCCGTTCCCGGTGGAGCTGCTCCGCTTCGTCGAGCACGTCCAGGGCTCGCAGCAGGCCACGACGGCGCAGGACGAGCCCGCAGCCCCGGACACGGCCCCGGACGCGATCGCCCAGGTCCCCGAACCGGCGGGCGTACCGGACGTCGAGGGGATGCCTGCGGTGCACGACGCCAGGATCCTGCCCGGAGCTCCCGCGCAGGACCTCGGCTCACCGAGCGGCCGCTGACCCGGCGGGGCGGCCTCAGCGCAGGAAGCGGGTGAGGACGTCGGCGCAGTGGCGGATGTCGGCGGTGGGCACGTTCTCCTGCTGGGTGTGCGCCAGAGTCGGCGAACCGGGGCCGAAGTTCACCGCGGGCAGTCCCCGCGCGGCGAACCTCGCGACATCGGTCCAGCCCAGCTTCGCCACCGGTTCCCCACCGGCCGCGGCGACGAGCTCCGCGGCAGCGGGCGACCCCAAGCCGGGCAACGCACCCCCGGAGGCGTCGACGACGGTCACGTCGAAGCCGTCGAACACCTCGCGGACGTGGGCTTCCGCCTCGGCCAGGGACTTGTCCGGGGCGAAGCGGTGGTTGACCGCCACCACGCACGAGTCCGGAACGACGTTGCCCGCCACACCGCCTTCGATCCGGACCGCCTGCAGCCCCTCGTGGTACTGCAGGCCGTCGATCACCGGTTCGCGCGGGGTGTAGTCGAGCAGCCGCCGCAGGATCGGCTCGGCGGCGTGGATGGCGTTGTCGCCCATCCACGCGCGCGCCGTGTGCGCGCGGGTGCCGCTGGTGCGGATCTCCACGCGCAGCGTCCCCTGGCAGCCGGCTTCGATGGTGGCGTTGGAGGGTTCGCCGACGATGGCAAGGTCGCCCTGCAGCCAGTCCGGCAGGTCCCGTTCGATCCGGTTGAGCCCGTTGCGCTCGGCCGCGATCTCCTCGCAGTCGTAGAACAGGAACGTGAGGTCGTGGCGCGGTTCCGGCAGGGTCGCCGCCACGTGCAGCAGGACGGCGTCGCCGCCCTTCATGTCCACGGTTCCGCACCCGTGCAGCACTTCGTCGTCGCCGGAGCCGGTGCGGCGCGACGGCAGGTTGTCGTTGATCGGCACCGTGTCGAGGTGCCCGGCGAGCAGCACCCGCGAGTCCCGCCCCAGGTGGGTGCGGGCGAGCACGGCTTCACCGCTGCGCACGACCTCCAGGTGCGGGGCCTGGGTGCGCAGCGCGTGCTCGACGGCGTCGGCGATGCGCCGCTCGTCACCGGAGACGCTGGGAATGTCCACCAGCGCGGCGGTCAGCTCGACGGGCTCGGCACGGAGATCCAAGGGCGCGGTCACCCCAGGCAGGCTACCCGGCCGCCGGTCCGGCCCGCCGCCGCGACACGGGAGTGATCAACGCCACTCCGGAAGTCCACGATGGACACTGGTCGCGGCGGAATTCGCCGCTGCGGTGGGCAATCGCACGATCACGAACAGTGCACGAGCGCCCGGACGAGCCGACCCCTGGAGGGCGGTGCCGGAATGCGCCGATTACCGTTTTTCGCATGAGCGCGCAGACACCCGACCCGCAGACCACCGGCGCCCACGGCGTCGGCCTGGCCACCGTCACCGATGACGGCACCGTGCTGGACACGTGGTTCCCCACCGTCAAGCTCGGCGAGCCCGGCGAATCCCGCAGCACCCGGCTCAGCGCCGAGGAAGCGGCGAACTCCCTGGGCGCGGCCGGGGCCGCGCTGCTCGGCCGCGACGACGCCCGCGGTGTGGACGTCGTCGCCGTGCGCACCGAGATCGGCAGGCTCTCCGACCAGCCCGCCGACACCCACGACCTCTACCTGCGCCTGCACCTGCTCTCGCACCGCCTGGTCCGCCCGCACGGGCAGAGCCTGGACGGCATGTTCGGGCTGCTGTCCAACGTCGTGTGGACCAACCACGGCCCCTGCCCGGTCGAAGGGTTCGAGGCCACCCGGATGAGCCTGCGGGCGCGCGGCCCGGTCACCGTCTACAGCGTGGACAAGTTCCCCCGCATGGTCGACTACGTGATGCCCTCCGGCGTGCGCATCGGCGACGCCGACCGGGTTCGGCTCGGCGCGCACCTGGCCAGCGGCAGCACCGTGATGCACGAGGGCTTCGTGAACTTCAACGCGGGCACGCTCGGCGCCTCCATGATCGAGGGCCGCGTCTCGGCAGGCGTGGTCGTCGGGGACGGCTCCGACATCGGCGGCGGCGCCTCGGTGATGGGCACCCTCTCCGGCGGCGGCAAGGAGATCATCTCCATCGGCGAGCGCTGCTTGATCGGCGCCAACGGCGGCGTCGGCATCACCCTCGGCGACGACTGCGTCGTGGAGGCCGGGCTGTACGTCACCGCGGGCACCAAGGTCTCGCTGCCGGACGGCACGCTGACCAAGGCTCGCGAGCTCTCCGGTTCGAACGGCCTGCTGTTCCTGCGCAACTCCGGCACCGGCACCGTGGAGGTCCGGCCGCGCTCCGGCGGCAAGGTCGAGCTGAACGCGGCGCTGCACGCGAACGACTGACCGGCCGCGCGGCTCGATTCGACCACCGAACGACGGGGGTTCACCGGTCCGGAATCGGTGACACTGGTGGTATGAACCGCCCCTTCGGCACGTCCGGCCTGCCACCAGAACCCGTGGTGGCGGGCCGGACCGACCCGATCGCCCAGCACGTCCGCGCCGCGCTGGACGCCCGGCTGCGCACGCTGCTGGAGCACGAGCCCGGCGCGCGAAGCGGCGAGGAACCCGAGCGGCTGCACCAGATGCGCGTCTCGGTCCGCCGGATGCGAGCGGTGCTCAAGTCCGCCGGACCGTTCCTCGACCAGCGCTGGTCGGAACCGCTGCGCGAGGAACTGGGCTGGCTCGGCCGCGAACTCGGCGAGGTCCGCGACCTGGACGTGCTGCTGGGCCGGCTGCGCGGCGAGGCCTCGGATTTCGAGGCGGCGCAACGGGAATCCGCGGCCCTGCTGTTCGGCCCGCTGGAGATCGAGCACCGGGCCGCCCGGGAGTCGCTGGTGATCGCGCTGGACGGGCAACGCCACCGAGCGCTGATCGACGCGCTCGTCGACGCCGTGCAACGCCCGCTGCCCGCCTCGGACGTCGAGCACTGCGGGCCGCGCGAGCTCCGCGCGCTGGTCGCCAAGCAGTACCGGCGGGTGCGGCGCACCGTCGACGAGATCGGCACCGACCCGACCGACGCGGAGCTGCACGAACTGCGCATCCTCGGCAAACGGCTGCGCTACACCGCGGAACTCGCCGAACCGGTGCTCGGCAAACCGATGCGGCAGCTGCTGGGCGCGGCGAAGCGCTTCCAGGACGTCCTCGGCGAACACCGGGACGCCTGCCTCGCCGAACGGCGGGTGCTGGACCTGCTCGCCGCCCGGGGCCCCGCTCCCGACCCGGCGATCGCGTTCGTGGCCGGTCGCCTGGTCGAGCGCGAGCGCTCCCGCCGGCTCGCCCACCGGGAGCAGTGGCACGAGAGCTGGCGGGAGCTGCGCGGTACTGCCGCGAAGGTGTGAGCGCTCAGCTCAAGCGGTCCGCCGCCGCCTGGATCCGCTCGTCGGTGGCGGTCAGCGCGATCCGGACGTGCCGCTGCCCGGCCGGGCCGTAGAACGTGCCGGGCGCGACGAGGATCCCGCGCTGCGCCAGCCAGCCCACCGTGTCCCAGGCGTCCGCTCCGCGCGTCGCCCACAGGTACAGGCCGCCGTGCGAGTGCTCGATGGTGAACCCGGCTGCTTCCAGCACGGGCCGCAGGACCGCGCGGCGAGCCGCGTACAGGTCGCGCTGCACGCCCACGTGCTCGTCGTCGGCCAGCGCGGCGGTCATGGCCTGCTGCACCGGTCGCGGCATGATCATGCCCGCGTGCTTGCGCAGTTCCAGCAGGCGCCCGACCAGGTCGGGGTCACCGGTGACGAACCCGGCGCGGTACCCCGCGAGGTTCGACGACTTCGACAGCGAGTGCACCGCCAAGATCCCGGTGGGGTCCGCGGTCACCGAGGGGTGCAGCACCGACACCGGTTCGGCTTCCCAGCCGAGCTCCAGGTAGCACTCGTCCGAGGCCACCACGGCCCCGGCTGCGCGCGCCGCCCGCACCGACGCCGCCAGTTCGGCGGCGTCGAGCACCCGGCCGGTCGGGTTGGACGGCGAGTTGAGCCAGACCAGCGCGGTTCCGGCTGGCGGGGTCTCGCCCGGAGCGAGCCGCACCACCTCGGCACCGACGAGCTTCGCGCCGACCTCGTAGGTCGGGTAGGCCAGGTCCGGGATGGCGACGACGTCGCCCGGTCGCACCCCCAGCAGCGTCGGCAGCCACGCGACCAGTTCCTTGGAACCGATCGTGGGCAGCACCGCCGCGGGATCGACGGTCACGCCGTGCCTGCGCAGCAGCGCGTCCACCGCGGCGGCCCGCAGCTCGGGGGTGCCGTGCGTGGCCGGATAGCCGGGGATGTCGGAGACCGAAGCCAGCGCCGCGCGCAACGGCTCCGGCACCGGATCGACCGGCGTGCCGACCGAGAGGTTCACCAACCCGTCGGGATGCGCACGTGCCGTCGCGGTCTGCTCCGCCAAGGAATCCCAGGGGAAATCCGGCAGTCGCGGGCCGCGCAGCGCGTGCGCCCCGTCCACGGGATGCGTCTCGGAGGTCATTCTCCCTGCGGCGGCAGGCTGGTCACGGGCTCGACGTCCTTCTCGACCTTGCCGACCTTGGCCGCGCCGCCGGGCGAGCCGAGCTCGTCGAAGAAGTCCACGTTCGCCTTGGTGTAGGCGCCCCACTCGTCGGGGACGTCGTCCTCGTAGTAGATGGCCTCCACCGGGCAGACCGGTTCGCAAGCACCGCAGTCGACGCACTCATCGGGGTGGATGTAGAGCATCCGCCCGCCTTCGTAGATGCAGTCGACAGGGCATTCCTCGATGCATGCCTTGTCGAGCACGTCGACGCAGGGCTCGGCGATCACGTAGGTCACGGTTGCTCTCCTGCTTGTTTTCGATCCGGACCAGGCTTCCGCTACCCGGCCGATGACAGTATCCCCCGGCCCCGGCGCGGCGGGCCAAGGTGGTCCCGCCGCACGGGACCCGATTCGACCATACGACGGCCCGCCCACGACGGTAAACGCCGTAAACCCCTAGATCACCGACGCGTCACCGCGTGGCCTTCGGCCCGCAACCACTTCGCGCCGAGCTTGCCGATGCGCCGCAGCGCGGAACGTTCGCCCAGGTAACCACCTACGACACCGACGATCGGTACGTTGCCGAGCCACTCGTGGTAGAAGCGGCCCTGCGGGCGTTTGTCCAACTCCGAGTCGATCTCCCAGAGCGCACGTGCCATTCGCCACACCGTGCGCACGACCGCCTTCAGCCGGGAGCCGCCGGAGCGCTCCGCGGCGTCGAGCTCCTCGGTCAGCTCCGCGGTCTTCGCGTCCTCCTCGGCCTGCGCTCCGCCGCGCGCCCCGGAGGCGACGTCCTCGGCGAGGTCGCGGTCCAGCAGCACCTTCGCGATCAGCCGCACCCGCGTGGGGTGGTCGGTGACGCCGTGCTCGGCCGCGATGGCCGACAGGACCAGGCCTTGGCCCGCCAAGCCGAGCGCGTTGCGGATCGGCAGCCGCGAGGTGAGCGCGCCACCGAACCGGGGCAGGCCCGCGACGACCGCGACCAGCCGCCCCACTCGTTGCGCCCACCAATCGCAGCGCTCGTCCACGCCCATCGCGTCCCAGGTCGAGCTGCCCGGCAGCCGCATGCCGTCGAGCTGCCGCAGCATCTTCTGCAGCAGGCCCGGTCCCTTGTCCGGCTCGTGCTCGGTTCCCGCGCGCCCGCCGTCCGCGTCGGCGCCGTCGGCCACCCCGGCGCCACCGGCGGTTGTTCCTGCGCCGTCGGCTGCTCCTGCGCTGTCGCCTGCACCGGCACGCTCGGCTGATCCGGCGCCTTCGCCCGGGCCGTCGGCTGCTCCGGCATCGTGCGGTGAACTCCGCTGCGGCTGGTCATCGCCCGTCGTCGCCTCGCCGGCCGGGGCGGCGCCTTCGGCCTGGACCTCGGCCGCCGTGTCCTCGAACCGGCCGCGCAGCCGGAACGGGTCGGACTGCCGCAGCACGTCCAGCAGCGGCGTGGTGGCGCGCACGAACGGGCGCAGCACCACCGCGACGCGTTCATCGGTCAACACCTCGGCCACGACCGCACCTCGCTACTTCCCCGCAGGCCTGCCCAGGACGATCCCGAGCATCATCGCCGACGGCAGCGTTCCCGCACCGATCAGCAACAGCGTCCGCCAATCGTTGCCCAGCAGCATGACGTCGCCGCCGGGACCGAAGAGGCCGAACACGAAGATCGTCGCGAACCACACCACCAGCGGCGCGCCCGCGACCCGCCTGCTCGCCGAGAGCCGTCCCGCGGCCGAGACCAGCAGCGGAGTCGTCACGGCGGCGACGGCCGTGGTGATCGGGAACGGCACGCTGCCGATCCACAGCGGCAGGAACAGCAGCTCGACCAGCGCCAGCACCACGGCGTCGAGCAGCAGGAATCCGAACACCAGCCGGTCGTAGCCCGTCACCGCGGCGCCACCGGTTCGGTCCCGCTCACGCCGAGTCCGCCGAACAGGTCGTGCTCGCCACCCGCCGGGTCGCCCGTGGCCAGCACGTAGTGCTCGGTGTCCGAGAGGGGCTGCGCCAAGTCGTTCGACAACGCGTAGGCGCCGACGCCCTCGCCGTTGTTCCACTCGTCGACCCACACCCGCACCTGCGTGCCGTGCGCCCGCAGCGCGCGGATCTTGCCGGACAGGTGGTCCGCGATGTCGATCACCGTGGTGATCGACTCGTCGGCCACGCTCGGCAGGTCGTCGACGCCGGGGAGGTCGAAGGGCAGCGCCTCGGCCGTGGCCAGCGCGGCCAGGCCTTCGCGGAGCCGGTCGCGGGACGGCACGACGTGGAACACCCGGAGCACGTCCGCGACCTCGGCCGCGGCGGCCATCGTGACGTCGTGGGCCCGCACGTGATCGGGGTGGCCGTACCCGCCGTCGGCGGCGTAGGTGACCACGACCTGGGGCCGCACCTCGCGCAGGACGGCGGCGAGCGCCTCGGTCTGCTCCGCGAGGTCGCCGACGGCGAACGCGCGCGGGTGGGCGGCGGGCAGTGCCCCGGCTCGGCCCGGTTCCTCCCACAGCATCCCGGAGTCCCGCCAGCGGCCGATCCCGCCGAGGAAGCGGTGGTCGGCCACCCGCAGCGCCGCGCAGGCCGACCGCAGCTCGCCGACGCGGTAGCCGCCGAGCTGATCGGCCTGGTCCGCGGCCAGTCCGCGCAGGCTCTCCGGGATGACCTCGCCCTCTTCGCCGAGCGTGCAGGTCACCACGGTGACCTGCACTCCGCGCGCCGCGTAGCGCGCGATCGTCCCGCCGGTCCAGAGGGTCTCGTCGTCCGGATGCGCGTGTACCAGCAGCAGCCGGGGTGGAGCCGTCAGCGTCACCGGGCCAGCCTAATCGGAACGGTCTCCACCTCCACGCGGTGGTCGAGCGGCTGCGGAGGCGCCCTGTCAACCAGCGCGGATCAACTTCACCCGTGCCGGTGGACCGAACCGCCCGGACGGATCACCGTCCCTGCAACGCGTCCAGCGCGATCGCCTGGGCGAACACCAGCCTGCGGTCCAGCCGCTCGTCCTCGATCTTGATCACGTAGCGGTCCCGCAGGGAGACCTTCCGCTCCACCGACACCGCGTTCTCGCCGTCCACGGCGAAGTCGAAGTGGTACGGGAAGAAGAACGGGATGTTCTCCAGCAGCGGGATGAACTCCCACAGCCTGCGCAGCACCGCGATCGGCTTGCTCCGCTCGTGGCCGGTGCAGACGGGGCGCCCCGGCTGCTCCAGGTGCCACGTCGAACGGGTCAGGGACTTGCGGAAGTCCTTGCGGAACAGCCCGATCGGCGCACCCGCCGCGTCGGTCACGTCGTAGCCGGAGGCGAGGTCCAGCGCCTTGCGCGCCCGGAACCCGGCCAGCACCTCGGACTTGTCGGAGTCGGTGTAGAGCGTGACCTGCTCCTTGAACGCGACCCGCTTCTGCTGCGCGAACGCGACCAGTTCGCCTTCCCCGCCCTGCCCGTCGTCGGCGCGGATCTCGTACCGGTTCACCATCAACGTCATGCGCTGCCGCATGTGGAAGACCCCGACCTGCTGCAAACGCCCCGTCTCCACCACTTCTCCTCCGATCCCCGGCGAGCCGAGGACACCCCGGCCCACCTGCTGACCGGCAGCGGAGCCCCACAGCCCCGCCGCCGAAGGCAACACTCAACATCCCCTGGGCCACACCCGAGCAGAACGGGCCCAGTCCTCAGTACCCGTCGTTGTCGCTGGGGGTGCCCTGCCATTGAGCTGCCGTGGAGAACGGGCCTGCGAGCCCGTTGCCGCGCTGCACGCCGCGCACTTCGCGGCCGAACGCCAGCACCTGCGCCTGCTGGTACAGCGGCAGCGCCACGGCCTGCGACCACAGCACCGATTCGACCTTCGCCGAGGCCTCTTCGAACGGCAGCGCTCCGCTGAGGGCCGCGTCGATCGTCGGTTGCAGCAGCTGGTCGCAGAACCCGGTTGCGGTGAACGGGAACGGCTGGTCGTCGGAGTCGACGCCGGGGCAGCCGTAGGAGGCCGCCATCATCGCCGCGGGGTCCCCGTCGGCGGGCCGCGGCGCGATCGCCATGTCGACGGAGCTCGACGCGCCGGGCTCCTCGGACAGCGGGTTCGTCGGCAGCATCTCGCCGAACATCTGATCGCTGGTCGGCGTGACCACGGTGGCGTGCACGTCCTGCGCCCGCAGCTGCTTCGCGGCGGCTTCGGCGATGCGGATGTACTGCTCGTGCTCGAACGGAGCCGCGATCACCAGGTTCAGCGTGCGACCGTCCTTCGTCCAGGCGCCCGCTTCGTGCCGGTATCCGGCTTCGGTGAGCAGTCGGCGCACCCGTTCCGGAGACGGCCCGTCCTCGCCGGGAGGTTCGGTGGGCGTGTAGCCGCGTTCCGACGGCGCCAGCACCTGGCTGTGCGCGTGCAGCTGGTCGCCGGGGCCGCCGCCGCTTCCCGCGTCGATCAGCGCCTGCCGGTCGAGCCCGGCCACGACCGCGTTGCGCACTCGCGCGTCGGCGAGCTGGGCGCTGGTCGGCCGCAGCAGCACCTGCATCGTGGCCGGCCGGGGCACCGTGCTGACCTGCACCGAGGAACCGAGCTCGCGCAGCGCCGCCATCGTCGAGCGGTCGGCGCCGAACACCGCCAGGTGGCTGTCGCCGCTGCGCAGCGCCTCGACCTGGCCGGCCTGGTCGCTGGCGCGCAGCACGATGCGGTCGGAGACCGCGGGCGGACCCCAGAACCGGTCGTTGCGTTCCAGGATGATCTCGCCGCGCTGCAGGTCGACCTGCCGGATCGCGAACGGCCCGCCCGAGGCCGGGTAGCCGCTGTCCAGCGCCGTCGTCCAGCCTCGCGGCGCGTCCCGCAGCAGGTGCGCGGGAAGCAGGTTCGTGAACAGGCTCTGCCAGCCCGGGTAGGGCCGTTCGAAGGTCACCTCGACGGCTTTGCCGCCCTCCCGGGACTGCACGTCGTCGATCAGCTGGTACCCGGCCGGATCCGACACGCCCGGTTGGGAGCGCAACTGCTCCCACAGGTAGACGAAGTCCTCGGCGGCGATCGGCGCACCGTCCGACCAAGCCGCTTCCTTGCGGATCCGGTAGTGCACCGTGAACCGCTCGGCCTCCGGCAGCACCTCCGCCGACTCCATCAGCGTCGTGTCCAGCGTCCGCGTGCCGTCCGGCGCGGGCCGGAACACCGAGGGCAGCATCAGGCTCGACAGCGCCGAACTCGTCGGCGACAGGTCGGCCAGCGTGTGCGGGTTGAACCCGCCCTCCAGCGAGTCGACGCCGACGACGACCTCGGTCGGCATCGGTTGCGTCGAGGGAGCCGTCTGCGGACTGGGCTCAGGCGGCTCGACCAGCGGGGGCGGCGGCGCGTCGGTGCAGGCCACCACCAAGCTCCCGATGGTGACCAGCAAGCTGACCACGGTGAACGGACGTCGACCCTGGTGCACGCTGCCGAACCTCCCCTTTGTCCCCGGTTGCCGAATCCAGGCGGGCGCGATGTCCCCCCAAAGAAGGACGCGCGGAAACCCTCATGGTTCCGCGCGTCCTTTCAACACTGCACACCGGGGTGGAAACGCTCAGCTTCCGCTCAGGTGGAACGGGGAGCTCAGCCGTTGTCGCGAGCCTTCGCCCGCGAGCGCTCCCGGCCGCGGGTCGTGCTGTCGAGCACCATCTTGCGCACCCGGATCGCGTCCGGACCGACCTCGACACACTCGTCGCCGGAGCAGAACTCCAGCGCCTCCTCCAGGCCCAGCGTGCGGGGGCGGGCCAGCCGCTCCAGCTCGTCGCCGGTGGCGGAGCGCATGTTGGTGAGCTTCTTCTCCTTGGTGACGTTGATGTCGAGGTCCTCGGCGCGCGGGTTCTCGCCCACGACCATGCCCTCGTACACCTCGGCGCCGGGCTCCACGAAGAACGTGCCGCGGTCCGCCAGCTGCATCATCGCGTAGCTGGTGACCGGGCCGGTGCGGTCCGCGACCAGCGAACCGGTGTGCCGCGTGCGCAGCTCGCCGACCCACGGGAAGTAGCCCTCGAAGACGTGGTTGGCGATGCCGGTGCCGCGGGTCTCGGTGAGGAACTCGGTGCGGAAGCCGATCAGGCCGCGCGACGGGATCACGTAGTCCAGCTTGATCCGGCCGGTGCCGTGCCCGTCCATCGTCTCCATCTTGCCCTTGCGGCCGGCCAGCAGCTGCGTGATCGCGCCCAGGTGCTCCTCGGGGGCGTCGATCGTCAGCCGCTCGAACGGCTCGGAGAGCTTGCCGTCGATGGTCTTGGTGACCACCTGCGGCTTGCCGACGGTGAGCTCGAAGCCCTCCCGCCGCATGGTCTCCACCAGCACCGCCAGCGCCAGCTCGCCACGTCCCTGGACCTCCCAGGTGTCGGGGCGCTCGGTCGGCACGACCTTGATGCTGACGTTGCCGATCAGTTCGGCGTCGAGGCGGTTCTTCACGAACCGCGCGGTGACCTTGGTGCCGCCGTTGCGGCCGGTCATCGGCGAGGTGTTCACACCGATGGTCATCGAGATCGCCGGGTCGTCCACGGTGATCCGCGGCAGCGGCTGCGGGTCGTCCGGGTCGGCCAGGGTGTCACCGATGGTGATGTCCGGGATGCCCGCGATCGCCACCAGGTCACCGGCGTAGGCCTCGGTGGTGGAGACGCGGTCGAGGTTCTCGGTGATGAGCAGCTCGGTGAGCCGCACCTTCTCGACGGTGCCGTCCTCGCGGCACCAGCCGACGGTCTGGCCCTTGCTCAACGTGCCCGCGTGGATGCGGCACAGCGCGATCCGGCCCAGGAAGGAGGACGCGTCGAGGTTCGTCACCAGCGCCCGCAGCGGCGCTTCGTGGTCGCCGAGCGGAGCGGGCACGTGCTCCATCAGGGTGTCGAACAGCGCGGTGAGGTCCTCGTCCTCGGGGAGGTCGCCGTCGGTCGGCTGCGTGCGGCTGGCGCGGCCCGCACGGGCGGAGGCGTAGATCACCGGGAGGTTCAGCACGGCGTCCATGTCCACCGAGCCCTCACCGTCGTCGAGCTCGGAGGCGAGGTCCAGCAGCAGGTCGTGGGCCTCTTCGACGACCTCGGAGCACCGCGCGTCGGGGCGGTCGACCTTGTTCACGACCAGGATCACCGGGAGCTTGGCGGCCAGCGCCTTGCGCAGCACGAACCGCGTCTGGGGCAGCGGCCCCTCGCTGGCGTCGACCAGCAGCACCACGCCGTCGGCCATGGACAGGCCGCGCTCGACCTCACCGCCGAAGTCGGCGTGGCCGGGGGTGTCGATCACGTTGATGGTGACGGGGCCGTCTTCGGTCACCCGCCGGATGGCCGTGTTCTTGGCCAGGATCGTGATGCCCTTTTCCCGCTCCAGGTCATTGGAGTCCATGACCCGGTCGACGAGCTCGGCACGTTCGGAGAAGGCGCCGGATTGCCGCAGCATGGCGTCCACCAGGGTGGTCTTACCGTGGTCGACGTGCGCGACGATCGCGACGTTGCGCAGATCGGTACGGATCCGCTGGTTCGGTTCGGCGACGCTGGTGGCGGGCACGCGAGCACTCCATGAGTTGGAAGACAAAGATCGGGTCTGGCATGGCGGCGGCGCTTGTCGACCTGGGCTGCCACGGCTCCGCTGCCGCCGCTGCGGAACTCGCGGCCCCGGCGCGGACCCGCGCTCCGGGGACCCCGTTGTTCCGGCACGGTCCGCCCATCGAAGAAAGGCGACCGATCACGGACGGCGGGGCCCGACACGTCACGGGCCCGACACTGCTAAGGCTTCGGTGCGTTGTCGACACGCGGCCTCTTCCAGCGTAGAGCACTTGACGGCCGGGCCCGACGACAGGTGTTGAGCGCAACACCCGCGCAGGCCGCATCGAGTTCGCAACGGGCGTCCCACCGGCCCTACGCTGACGGCGTCCGGTCCCCAGCGGACGTCTCCGGCAGCGGGAAGCCCAGCGTGAGCAAGAAAACGATCAAGGTCAAGCGAAAGTGCTGCCATTCGCGCCCACCGTGCAAGAAGTGCCCGATCGTGGTGTTGCGCGAAGCGTTGAAGGACGCAAAAGAGCACGAAGTCAAGAAAGCGCAAAAGAAGTCTAAGAAAGACTCAAAGGGAAAGAAGTCGCACTGATCCGCACCTCGGCGTCAGCCCAGGCGCGGATCGATGTCGTACGCCTATTCGGTTGCGGGGACGAGCTGGTCCGCGTACTTCGCCATCTCCGGCACCGTGCGCAGCGCCTGGAATTCGATCACCTCGTGCCGCGCGAGTTTTCGCAGCTCGAAGGGATCGGTGGCGAGGATGGCCTCCAGCCTTCCCCGAGTCATGGAACGGGCTATGAGCACGCCGCCGGTCAACGGTCTTCCCGGTTCCGGAGTTCGATGACCGGTCGTGATGAAGTCACCGGCCTCGTAATGTCGAGTCACCCACTCATAGTGATCCACCAATGCGCCGTCGATGTCTGATTGCGGAGCGGTGTAGTTCAGCAATACGACGAACATGATTCCACGATAGTCCTCCCGCACCGCGAATGCCTATATCTCTCTGCTAAAGTGCGCGCCGTGCACGAAATGTCGCATCCGCGCCTGAGCATGTGGTGGGCCGCCCGAGGGCGGCCCCGGCTCGTCGTGCACTGAACCCGCACGCACATCGGTCGCCACCAGGCGGCCGAGCGGTGCGAGGACCGGACTGGTGAGCGGCTCCGATCAGCAGGAGAGATCGTGACCCGTTTGTCCGGCATCACCCCGTCCGGCCACGTCCACTTGGGCAACCACCTCGGCGCGCTGCGCCGCTGGGCGACCGAGGGCGGGCCCGACGACCTGTACTTCATCTCGGACCTGCACGCGATGACCATGCCCTACCGGCCGGAACGCCTGCGCGCCCTCACCAGGGAGAACCTGGCCGTGCTGCTGGCCGGCGGCATCGCGCCGGAGACGGTGTTCGTGCAATCCGACCTGGCGGGCGAGCTGGGCGCGCTGAACTGGGTGCTGGAGTGCGCTTGCGGCTACGGCGAAGCCGCCCGGATGATCCAGTTCAAGGAGAAGGGCGCCGGCCAGGACACCGCCCGGCTCGGCCTGCTCACCTACCCGGTGCTGATGGCCGCGGACATCCTGCTGCAGGGCACGACGGAAGTCCCGGTGGGCGTCGACCAGAACCAGCACGTGGAGCTGGCGCGCACCTTGGCGCGGCGGTTCAACGGCACCTACGGCGAGGTGTTCGCGATCCCCCGGGCGGTGGTGCCGCGCACCGCCGCGGCGGTGCGGAACCTGTCGGACCCGGCGCGCAAGATGGCCAAGTCCGCGCAGCAGCACGCGGGCGTCGTGTTCGCCCTGGACGAGCCGGACGTGGTGCGGCGCAAGTTCCGCCGCGCGGTGACCGATGACCTCGGCACCGTCCGCTACGCCCCCGACGAGCAGCCCGCGGTGGCGAACCTGCTGGAGATCCTCGGGGCGTGCGGGGACGTGAGCCCGTACGCGGCGGCGGAGGCGGCGAGCACCTACTCCGAGCTCAAGGACGCCGTCGCGGAGGCCGTGATCGAGCAGCTGCGACCGGTCCGGGAAGGCGCCCGGGAGCTGCTCGACGATCCGGCCGAGCTGGACCGGACCAGGCAGAAGGGGGCCGGGCGCGCGGCGGAGCGGGCCCGGCCGAGGCTGGACGCCGCGTTGCGGCTGGCCGGACTGCGCTAGGCGCGCGAACGGGTCGGACGCCCAGCCGCGCGGCCGACCCGTTCGTTCACCAGTTCGAGTGCACTCGGCCGAAAAGGTGGCGAACACCTGATCGACGTCGGCAATCTGGGCTCATGACCACCGCGAACACCACCCGGACCAGCACTCGCCCCGCAGCACGCGCGGGCGCCGAGCGGATCGTCAGGCCAGCAGGTCGCGCAGCGAGTGCACCAGCACGCGATCGGCCTCCAGCCAGTCGAACGCGCCGAGCTCGGCCGCGGGCGCCCAGTGCACCGCGCGGTGTTCGACCGCCGTCGGCTCCGCTTCGGGGTCGGCGAGTTCCGCGGTGTGCACCCGCAGCAGCATCCCGTTGTGCAGCGGCACGTCCGTACCGACCCGTCCACCCGGCACCACGTCGACGCCGAGTTCCTCCTTGCACTCCCGGATGACGGCGTCCTGCTCGCTCTCCCCGGCCTCGACCCGGCCACCGGGCAACTCCCACTTCCCCGCGTCCCGCGCCGGGAAGTGCCGTTGCTGCACCAGCAGGCGTCCGCCGCGCGTGATGGCGGTCCCGACCACCACGGGCCTGCCCGCCCACTCCTCGGCGAGCTCGCCGACCGCGCGCAACCGGCTCGCCAGCACCGCCAGCACCACCCGCCGGCCCAGCACGACGTCGGCCAGCCGCCCGAGCGGCCCGAACGGGGTCGTCCACCGCAGCGAGTCGGTCAGCAGCGTGTGACCACCGGCTTCGGCCAGCACTGATTCATGCCGCAACTCCGAGAGAGGACCAGCGATGAGCACCGATTCCAGCCGCCCGGCGTCGGCCCGCACGATGCGGGTGCGCAGCCTCGCCAGCCCGGCTTTCCGCACCCGGAAGGCGAGGTCGTCGCCGGGAACGAGGAGTTCCGCGGTGGGCGTGAGCGCCCGGCCCTGGATCCCCAGCGCCCGCAAGCCGTCCTCCGCGGTGCGGGTGTGGCGCAGCGCCGCTCCGACCGTGGTCAACGGGGCCGCTATCAAACCTGTGCTTCGCAACACCGACACGGGCGAACATCCTGCCCCACACCCCGCGCGGCGGTCTCCGGGGTGGTTCCGGTTCGCGAAGTCGCTCGCCGAGCGGTTCAAGGCGCCCCTCGCACAGCGAGCGCGACCGCCCGGCAGGACGGCCGCCGCCGAGGTGGCGCGCTCGCTGCCGAGCGCTCCTGCGGCGGGATCGCGCTCGAGCCGGACGCTGCGCACCGCGTTCGCAGCGGCGACCTCACTGCTGACGGGGCACCGGCCGGAGCGGGCCGGGCAGCGGCCAGCGGACCTCGATCCGGGCGCCGCCCTCCGGCGATTCCGCCGCCTGCACCGAACCACCGCGCCCGCGCACGGCCTCCGCGACCAACGCGAGCCCGAGCCCGGACCCTCCGGTGCCACGAGCCCGATCGGGCTGCACCCGGTGGAACCGGTCGAAGACCAGGCCGCGGTGCGCGGCGGGGATGCCGGGGCCGTCGTCGTCGACGACCAGCCGGACGGACTCGGCCGCGGGCAGCAACGACACCCGCACCAGCGCCCGCGCGTACCGCAGCGCGTTGGTGATCAGGTTGTCCAGCACCCGCCCCACTTCCGCCTCGCCCGCGAGGATCACCACGGTTCCGGTCGGTGCGGTGACCCGCACCCTGGGGCCGGACCCGCGCAGGTTGGCCCGGTCCGCCGCGGCGCGCACGGCGCTGACGAGCTCGATCGGCTGGTGCTGCGGCTGCGAACCCGACTCGGCCCGCGCGAGCGCGAGCAGGCCGTCGACCAGGTCGGACAGCCGCCGCGCTTCGGCGGCGATGTCCTGCAAGGTCTCGTGCGCGAGTTCCGGATCGGGGTGCACGACCGCCACCTCGGCCTGCGCGCGGATGGAGGCAACCGGGTTGCGCAGCTCGTGCGCGGCGTCCCCGGTGAACCGCCGCAACCACTCGGTGTCCCCGTCCCGGCGGGCCAGCATCTCGTTGAGCGCCACGGCGAGCGCGCGCAGTTCGTCGTCGGCGTCGGAGACCGGCAACCGGTGTCCTTCCGGCAGGCTCACCGCGGCGAGCCGCATCCGTTCGACGGGTCGCAGCGATCTGCGCACGACGAGCCAGGTCGCGATCCCGACGGCCCCGGCGGCGAGGATCGGGCCGAGGGTCAGGGCACGTCCCGCGGTGCGCAGCGCGTCGCCGTGCCCCACCAGGTGCGCGGCTCCCAGCACCAGCCGCGGACTGCCCGCCGGGTCGGGCACGACCATGCCCACCCAGCGGTACAGGCCCTGGTCCACGCCGTACGAGGACGAATCGAGGAGGCCTTCGCCGCTCTTGAGCGCGCTGACCTCCCACGAGGTCAGTTCCGGAGGCGGCAGCCCATCGACGGGGGCGCCCGCAGTGTCCAAGATCCGGATCTCGCCGCCCGCGAGCCGGTTCGGCACGGCACCTGCCGCCACCTGGCGCGCGGTGGTGCCCACCTTCGTGCGCAGCTCGGTGTCGACCGATTCGATCAGCAGCCAGCTGATCAGCCCGACGCTGATGTGCGCCAGCACTCCGAGTCCGACGAGCGCGACCAAGGTCGCCACCGCGCTGGTCCGGAACTGGAGGGTGCGGCGCGCCCACCACGCGCGCAGCTGCCGCAACGGCCACCACCTCACGCGGACGAGCCCCCATCGCGGGTGAGCTTCGCGGGATCGGCCCCCGGTTCCTCGTCAGGCAGCTGCTCGGCGCTGATCTGGTAGCCGTGCCCGCGGACCGTGCGCACCAGGTGCTCGGCACCGACCGCGGCGAGCTTACGGCGCAGGTAACCGATGTAGACCTCGACGACGTTGCGGGTCACGAACTGGTCCGCTCCCCAGACGAGCCGCAGCAGGTCTTCCTTCGGCACCACCGTGCCCGGCCGACCGGCCAGTGCAACGAGCAGCCCGTACTCCCGCGGGGACAGCGTCACCGTCGATCCGGACCAGGTGACCTCGCGGCCGTCGCGATCGATCTCCAGCTCGCCCACCCGCAGCACGTCGTGGCGCACTGAGCTCTCACCACGTCGCGCCAAGGCGCGCACCTGCGCGGTCAGCACCAGGAAGGAGAAGGGTTTGACGAGGTAGCCGTCGGCACCGAGGTCGAGGCCGTCGGCCTGGTCGACTTCACCGTCCTTCGCCGAGAGCAGCAGCACCGGCGTGCTCACCCCTTGGCCGCGGAGGCGCTCCAGCACCCGGTAGCCCGACAGGCCGGGCAGCATCACGTCCAGCACCACCACGTCGAAGGAACCGGTCGAGGCGAGCCGCAGCGCCTCGGTTCCTTCGACGGCCACCGTGACCTCCATGCCTTCGGCGGTCAGGCCACGGCGCAACGCCGTCCGGACACCCGGTTCGTCATCGACCACCAACACCCGCGGCTGCATCTGCTCAGCATGCCGTGGCCGAACCCGCTCACGCACCGAGCCCTGAGATCCCTCTCAGCTTCCCCGGCCCGTTCTCAGGTCCATCTCAGTTCGGCAGGGCCACGCTCACGGCAGCGGATCGAAACCAGGAGGACCGCATGAAACGCAGGAATGTCGTGTTCGCCGCGTCGGCCGGTGGGCTGGCCGGACTGCTCGGCTTGACCGTGCTCACCCTGCCCGCCGGTGCTGACGAGGACCCGCAGCTGCCCCCGGTCGCCCCGGAGCAGCTGGTCGAATCGGTGCTGACGGCGACTCCCCCGGCGTTGTCCGGAACGGTTCGAGTGGACAACGCGTTGGGGCTGCCGTCGCTGCCCGGCGCCGACGGCGGCGCCGCTTCGATGCTCGCCGACGGAACCAGCACGCTTCGGGTGTGGAACGACGGACAGGGCCACAAGCGGGCTTCGATCCCGTCGGCCTCCGGCGAGGTGACCGTCGTCGACGACGGCTCCGCGATCTGGAAGTGGGACTCCGAGTCCCGCACCGCCACCAAGGGCGACAAGCAGCAGCACGGTCCGGGAGCGCACGCCATCGGCCCGGACGGCCGCGGCCCGGACGCCGCGGTGCAGGACCCGGCGACGTTGTCCCGCGAGATCGTCGGGCAGCTGCGGCGGACCAGCGACGTGGCGGTGGACGGCACCGCGCGGGTCGCGGGCCGGGACGCCTACGAGCTGGTGCTGACGCCGAAGCCCGCCGAGCGCACCGTGCTGCGCGAGGTCCGGCTGGCGGTGGACGCGCAGACGCGGTCGCCGCTGGAGGTCACCGTCCTGACCAACGGCTCGGACGACCCGGCGTTGCGCGCGGGCTTCTCCGACCTCGACCTGTCCCCGCCGGACCCGGCGATGTTCCGCTTCACCCCGCCGGACGGCGCGAAGGTCGAGGAACACCCCACCGGCGACCGGTCCCCGGCGGACCGCCCGCAGCACCCGGCCGGTCAGCACCCGACCGTGGTCGGCGACGGCTGGGACACGGTGGTCGTCACGCGCCTGCCGCAGACCGCGCAGTCCCACGGCGAGCAGCCCCCGGGCGAGCAGTCGGGACGCCCCGGCTTCGCCCCGGAGCGGGGTGGCGAGCGGACGACCCCGCAGGCGCTGGCGCAGCAGCTCGGCAAGCCCGTCAACGGCCCGTGGGGTGAGGGCTGGCTGATCAGCACGAAGGTCGGTTCCGCATTGGTGACCGCCGATGGCCGGGTCGCCGCGGGCGCGGTGCCGGAGCAGGTGCTCACCGCCGCTGTCGGGACTCCGTGATGACCGAAGTGGCCGACCAGGCCGAACAGGTGGGGGCGGTCGCCGCCGCCCCCACCCCGGTCGAGGTGTACGCCGCGCGCACCTCCGGGTTGCGCAAGACCTACGGCGACACGGCCGCGGTGGCCGGAATCGATCTCGCGGTCCCGCGCGGCGCCGTGGTCGGGGTGCTGGGGCCGAACGGATCCGGCAAGACCACCACGATCCGGATGCTGCTGGGCTTGATCAGGCCGACGGCCGGTTCGGTGGAGCTGCTCGGTCACGCGTTGCCCGACGAGGCGGACCGAGTGCTGCCGAAGGTGGGCGCGCTGGTGGAGGGGCCGGGGTTCCACCCGTTCCTGTCCGGCCGGGAGAACCTGCTGCGCTGCGCGGCGATGGAGCCGAACCTGGCGAGCCAGGACATCCGCTCGGCGGTGGACGAGGCGTTGCGGCGGGTGGGGCTCACCGCTGCCGCCGACCGCCGGTTCCGCGGCTACTCACTGGGCATGAAGCAGCGGCTGGGGTTGGCCGCGGCGCTGCTGGTACCGCGCGAGCTCGTGGTGCTCGACGAGCCCACGAACGGTCTGGACCCGGCGGGCACCAGGGAGATCCGGCAGATCATCGCCGAACTGCACGCGGTGGGCACGACGGTGCTGGTCTCCTCGCACCTGCTGGCCGAGGTCGAGGCGACCTGCACCCACGTGGCCGTGATGCACCGCGGCACGCTGGTCGCGCAGGGAGGGCTGGCGGAGCTGCTCGAGTCGGGCGGCCCGCACCTGATGATCTCCACGTCGGACCTCACCGCCGGCTTGGACGCGTTGCGGGACAACGGGATCTCCGCTCGCGTGGAACAGCAGGCCCTGCGCGTGGATCTGTCCGAAGTGGACGCTCCGGAGGTGCTGGCGACGCTGGTGCGCGCCGACGTCGGGGTGCACGAGGCGCGGCGCGGGCGCGCGGGCCTCGAGGACCTGTTCGCCCGGCTCACCGAGGAGGAGTCATGACCGCGACCGTGTCCGCCGAGGTTTCCCCGGCACCCGCCGGGCGCCGATCGGCGCCGCTGGCGCGGGTGCTGCTGGCCGAGTTCCGCTGGGTGCTGCGCCGCCCGCGCAACCTGCTCGCGCTGCTGATGCTGGCGGGACTGCCGGTCCTGATCGGGGTGGGGATCGCGCTGACCGGTGGACCGGGCAGCGGCGGGGGCCCGGGGCTGCTGAGCTCGGTCGCGGGCAACGGCCTGGTGCTGCCGGTGGCGAGCATCCTGCTGGCGCAATCGATGCTGCTGCCGCTGGTGGTGGCGATGGTCGCGGCGGACGCGATCGCGGGCGAGGCGTCCCACGGCACGCTGCGCGGTCTGCTGATCGCGCCGCTCGGCCGGGTTCGCCTGGTGGGCGTCAAGTCCGCGGGCGTCCTGCTGATGGTCCTGCTGTCGGTGCTGGTGCTCGCCGTGAGCGGCCTGCTCACCGGTTTGATCATCGTCGGCGGGGACGGCTTGGTGACGTTGTCCGGGACGACGCTGTCGCTGGGCGCCGCGCTGGGCAGGATCGCGCTGGCAGTGCTCTGGTGCGCGGCGCAGATGGCGGCGATCGGCGCGGTGGCGCTGGCGCTGTCCTCGCTGACCGAGCACCCGCTCGTGGTGATGGCCGGGACGATGGCGGCGCTCATCGTGTTCGGCGTGCTGGGGACGGTGCCGTCGCTGGAGTGGCTGCGTCCGCTGCTGATCACCACCGACTGGTCCGCCGTGATCGACGTGCTGCGGGATCCGATCTTCACGGACACCTTGTCCACGGGCCTGCTGCGAGCCGGTTGCTACCTGGTCATCGGCCTGTCCGCGACGGTGTTGCGCATGGTCACCCGAGACGCGTGACCCCGTGCCCGCCTGAGCATCCGCGGACCGCGGAAGCTCAGGCGGGCCGTAACCCTGTGACCCGGTGCAGCGGGACGCCACCGCAGCCCGGACAACGCGTCGATCGCCGCCCCCCGGAAAATCGACGACAGCCGCAGCGAGCGGGCCCCTAGGCTGCGGGGGTGGAATTCGAAGTCGATGACGACCCGCGACGCGTCGATCGCGACGCCGTGTGGGAGTTCCTGTCCACCGAGGCGTACTGGGGCCGCAACCGGACCAGGGAAGCGTTCGACCGCCAAGTCGACGGCGCGTGGCGCATCGTCGCCGCCTACCGGAAGCCGGACGGCCGGTTGCTCGGCTTCGCCCGAGCCTTCTCGGACGGAGTGCTCAGCGCGTACCTCGCGGACGTGTTCGTCCTGCCCGCCGCGCGCGGGCACGGGGTGGGCGTCGAGCTGGTGCGGGCCATGATCGAGGACGGGCCGGGCCGGGACTTCCGGTGGATGCTGCACACGGCGGACGCGCACGGCCTGTACGAGCGGTTCGGATTCGCGGCGCCCGACTCGGATTTCCTGGAACGACCGTCCGGCTGAGCGGCCGTTCAGTCCCCGCCGACGAGCGCGATTCCGTCGGGGTCCAGCCTCAGCCGCACCTCGTCTTCGATCGCGGGCGCGTCGGCGATGTGCGCGACCGCCTCCACCCGGCCGAACTCGGGCACGTTCACGGCGAGCCGCACGTGATCGTGCCGGTGGACGCGTTCCCGCACGGTGCCGACCGGTTCGGCTCCGCCGGGGACGTCGGGCCGGGCCCGCTCGGCGCGCACTCCGGCGGCACGCAGGCCGAGCCGCGCGTCGCCGTCCTTCGCGGTCACCTCGACGGTCCCCAGCGCGCAGGTCGCCGTTCCGTCGCGGACGGTCGCCGGTAGGAACGTGGTGCAGCCGAGGAACTCGGCCACTTCGTCGTCGGCGGGGTGCCGCCACAGCAGTGCGGGCGTGTCGGCCTGCAGGACCGCGCCCCGCGCCATGACGGCGACCCGATCGGCGAGGGTGAACGCCTCGTCGTGGTCGTGCGTGACGACCAGCGCGGTCGACGGGCCCTGCCCGAGCAGCGCGGCGAGGTCGACGGCGAGCCGTTCCCGGAGCATCCGGTCGAGCGCGGACAGCGGTTCGTCCAGCAGCAGCAGTTCCGGGTCGGCGGCGAGCGCGCGGGCGAGCGCGACACGCTGGGCTTCACCGCCGGATAGGTCGGTGACCCGGCGCGCGCCGTATCCGGCGAGGCCGACCAGCTCCAGCAGTTCCGCGACGCGCGCGGCTCGGGCGGCCCCGCCGACGCCGCGCATCCGCGGCCCGAAGCCGACGTTGCCCGCCACGTCGCGGTGCGGGAACAGCTGCCCGTCCTGGAAGACCATCCCGAACCTGCGCTGGTGCACCGGGACCGCGTCGAGGTCGCGTCCGTTCCAGCGCACCGCTCCCGCCGTGGGCCGTTCCAGCCCGGCGACGGTCCGCAGCAGAGTGGACTTGCCGCAACCGGACGGCCCGAGCAGCGCCAGGACCTCGCCGTCCAGCACGGACAGATCCACCTCGCGCACCGCCGTCGTCTCGCCGAAGCGGACGGTGAGCCCGTGCACTTCCAGCCCCATCAGAATTCCTCCACGGCGTCGGTACGTCCTCGGAGCCGTTCGATGAGCACGACGCCGAGCACGGTGACGATCATCAGCAACGTGCACGCGGCGTAGGCGAGTTGCGAATTGAGCTCGCCGGGCCTGCCGAGCAGCCGGGCGATGGCCACGGGCAGGGTCGGCGCGTCGGGCCGGGCGAGGAAGCCGGTGGCACCGAACTCGCCGAGCGCGATGACGAATCCGAAACCCGCCGCGGCCAGCACGGTTCGCGCGGCGAGCGGAACGTCGATCTCGCGCCGGACCCGCCACGGCCCGGCGCCCAACGTCGCGGCGGCCTGGCGCAGTCGTTCGTCGATGGCCCGCAGCACCGGCAGCACCATGCGGATCACCAGCGGTGTCACCACCAGCGCTTGCGCGAACGGCACCAGCAGCGGCGAGGTCCGCAGATCTCCCGGCAGCGAACCGAGCGTGATCAGGTACCCGAAGCCGACGGTCACCGCGGACACGCCCAGCGGCAGCATCAGGGCCAGGTCGAGGCTTTCGGCGATGGCCCGGCGCCGGATCGCGACGAGCACGAAGGACGCCAGCAGCCCGAACAGCAGCGCCATCCAGGTCGCGTCGACGGCGGTGCGCACCGAGTTGAGCGCCGCTTCGAGCCCGGTGACCTCCAACGTCCCGTTCTGCCCGGTGCCCAGCAGCGCCCGGTACCCCGCGAGCCCCCACCCGTCCCTGGTGGACACCGATCGCAGCAGCAAGGTCACGATCGGCGTGCCGAGCCCGCACAGCACCAGCCCGGCGAGCCCGACGACCCACCACTCCGCTCCCTGCGGACGCCGCGCGGTGTCGGACGGCGCGCGCAGCCGCAGCGCCGTTTCCCGGCGTCGTCGCGCGACGGTCGCGACCAGCAGCGCGGCGACGACGGCCGCGAGCTGCAGCAGCGACAGCGCCGCCGCGCCGGGGAGGTCCAGCAGCTGCACGGTGCGCAGGTAGATCTCCGTCTCCAGCGTCCGCAGCTCACCACCCCCGAGCACCAGCACCACGCCGAAGCTGGTGGCGCTGAACAGGAACACGACCGAGGCGGCCGATCCCAGTGCGGGCAGCAGCGCGGGCAGCGTCACCGAGGTGAACGCGCGCAACCGGCTCGCGCCGAGCGATCGGGCAGCGTCCTCCATCCGCCGGTCGAGGTGGCTCCACAGCCCGCTCACGGTGCGCGCGACGACGGCGACGTTGAAGAACGCGTTGGCCAGCACGATCGCGAGCACCCCGGCATCGGCGCCGAACAACGCCCGGAACGCCATGCCCACCACGATCGTCGGCAGCACGAACGGCACGGTCACCGCGACCCGCAGCAGCCCGCGGCCGGGGACCGCGAGCCGGGCCAGCACGTAGGCCAGCGGCAGTCCCGCCAGCAACGCGACGGCGGTGGACGCGGCGGCTTGCCCGAGCGTGAAGCCCACGAGCCGCCACGTCGACGGCTCGACCAGCACCGCCCCGACTTCACCGCGCAGTCCCAGCCCGACGATCGCCGCGACGGGCCAGGCGAAGAACAGCCCGAGGAAACCGAGCACGATCACCGCGGCGAGCGCCACGGGCAACCGCCGGCGGAGGCCGTGGTTCATCCCCGCACCAGCGTCCGCCACTGCTCCACCCAGCGGTCCCGGTCGCGTTCCACCTCGGCTGCGGGCAGCTCCGCCGGGCCCTGCGGCAGCGGCGCGCTCTCCGCCCAGCCCGGAGGCAGCGCGACCCCGTCGACCGCGGGGTACACGTACATCTGGTCCGGCACCTGCGCTTGGAATTCAGGTGAGAGCAGGAAGTCGACGACTTCACCGGCGGCCTGCGGGTCCTTCGCCCCGGCCAGCACACCGGCGTACTCGACCTGCCGGTAGCAGGTGTCGAGCAGCGCCCGGGTGCGCGGGCGGCCGGTCTCGTCGACCTCCGCGGCGGGCGAGGAGGCGTAGGACAGCACGATCGGCCGCGGCCCCTGCCCGGTGGATCCGGAGAAGTCCTGGTTGTAGGCCTCTTCCCAACCGGCGGAGAGCTTCACGTCGTTCGCGGTCAGGTCCCGCCAGTAGTCCTGCCAGCCGGGATCGCCGAAGGCGGCGACGGTGCCGAGCAGGAACGCGAGCCCGGGTGAGGACGTCGTCGGGTCCGGTAACGCGATCAGCCCGCGGTAGCGGGGGTCGGTGAGGTCGCGCAACGTCGCGGGCTCCGGCACCCGGTGCTGCGCGAACCAGCCGGTGTCGATGTTCAGGCACACGTCGGCGACGTCGATCGCGGTGAGCCGCTGCTCCTGGTCCTGCGCGTACCGCTGCGGTCCGCGTTCGGCCGCGGCGGACCGGTGCGGCGCGAACACGCCTGCGCCGAGCGCGCGGGACGCGAACGTCGAGTCGACGCCGTAGGCGACGTCGCCGAGCGGCGCGGCTCGGGACAGCACCAGCTTGTTCGTCAGCTCGCCCGCGTCACCGCTGTTGCGGACTTCCAGGTGGATGCCGCTGCGCCGTTCGAAGTCGGCGAGCACGGCGGGGTCGGCGACGAACGAATCGTGCGCGACGAGCGTGACGGTGCGCGCGGCGGGCTCCGGGCCGGAGCTCCCGATGAGCGAGCACCCGGTGGTGAGCGAGGCGACCGCAAGGGCGGCGACCCAGCGCAGGTAACGGTTCAACGGTCCTCCCGAGCAGCACACGGCAACGGCCACGTGTGCAACGTCGAGCTGATCGCGACACCTCCCTGCGCCGGCATGATCCGGTTCAGGTGCGGACGGTCGAGGGGATTCGCCCCTCCTCTCAGCCCAGCGCGCTGGACTCCCGTGGCGACGGCAGTCTACGTGTCACCGCTCCGGGTGGGGCCGACGGTCGCAATCCGGCCGGTCGACCACCACCATGGAGCCATGACCGAACTGCTGAACGACACCCAGGTCGCCGAAGCGCTCGCCGGACTGCCGGAGTGGGCCCAGGACGGAACCACGATCACGCGGACGGTGGAGTTCGCGAGCTTCCCGCAGGCCATCCAGGGCGTGAACCGGATCGCGGAGATCGCCGAGAGCGAGAACCACCACCCGGACATCGACATCCGCTGGCGCAAGGTCACGTTCTCGCTGTCGACGCATTCGCAGGGCGGCATCACGGCGAAGGACGTCACGCTGGCGGAGGAGATCGACGGGGTCGTCGACGCCCTGTCCTGACCTCAGCCGGTCAGCACCAGCTCGGCGGCTTCCGCGGCGCAGCCCCAGGACAGCGCGACGCCGCACCCGGAGTGCCCGTAGTTGTGCACGACGGTGCCGCCGCCGAACCGCTCGACCTCCAGCCTGACCGCGTCCCGTCCGGGGCGGAGTCCCACGGTCTCGCCGAGCACGTCGGCTCCGGCGAGCAGCGGTTCGACGTGCGCGCAGCGCCGCAGGATGGCGGCGCCCGCTTCGCGTCCGGGGATGCGCGACCAGTCCTGGTCGACCGCGGTACCGCCGAGCACCACGTGGTCGCCGTGCGGCATGTACGCGGTGAACTCGGGGCCGGCTCCGATCTCCACGAAGTACTCGGTGACACCGGGGTTGCGCACGACGACGTGCTGGCCCCGCACGGGACGCACTCCGGGATCGCCGACGAGTTCGTGCGCGCCCACTCCGGTGCAGTTCACGACCCTGCCCGCTTCCTCGACCGCTTCGACCAGCGAGGACACCGGGCTGAGCAGCAGTTCCCCACCGGCGGCCCGGAACCGCTCGGTGAGGTGGTCGAGGTAGCGCGGCATGTCGATCAGCGGCGCGGTCGCCCGGTAGCCGCTGACGAACCCGTCCGGTAGCTCGTCGGGTGCGCAACGGCGCAGGTCGGGCAGCAGCAGCGCCTCGGGCGGCAGCTGGTCGCCGAGGTCGACGCGGGCCGCCATCCGCCCGGCGGCGAGGTGCACGCCGCTGGTGTCGTCGGCGGCGAGTTCGACGAGGCGGTGGTAGGTGCGGGCGACCCAGCCCTGAACGCGGTCGGCGGGTTGCAGCAGCGCCGGCCCCCACATCGCCCCGGCGACGGCCGAGGTGGTCTCGGCGGGCCGTTCGTCGGTGCGGATGCGCACCGGGACACCGGCTTCGGCGAGGGTGACGGCGGTGCTGAGACCGGTCACTCCGGCACCGATGACCAGGACGGGCTCGGTGGTAGCCATCTTCGGCACGCTAGCAGCGATGCCCGCTGCGCACGGCCCGCTTCGACGGGCGCGGGCGGACGGTGGCCGTCACCCCGTCGACGGCGGGGCGGGAGCAGTGCTCGAACGGTGCGGGGTGGGCGGCGGCGCCCGCCGCATCGCGCGCGGCGGGCCATCCCGCGAAATCGCGGATTTCGCCTGCTAGTCCTCAAGAATGGTGATCGTTCCGGTGTCACCACAGTTACCGCAACCCTTGCCGTTGCAGTCCCCGCAGATCGAGGTGATGAGCTGCATGGGCACAACTTAAAGCGGCCGGTAACGCCATGCGAATCATGACACCCGGCGCTTCTACCAGCAGCTGAGCGGCACCAGCGCTCAGCTACCGGCACCTCGCAACGTTTCACCCGAATGTGCCGGATCCGCATTCGGCACTCCGGAGAATTCCGCGTGAGCCGCACCCCGACCCCCGATCAGGGGTCAACCGATCGACAACGACAGCAATCGTTTCCCGGCACCTCCGCTCGAACGCATCGCGGCCCGTTCTCCGGCCAACCCGAGACCGGCTTCCCGAATCGCACCGGCTTCCGCGCTCCTCCCCGGTACGCCGTCAACTTGAACCCGATCTACCTGCGGATTCCTCGCCGCGGCAGTCACCCAGGACTGACCGCCCATCTTTGATCTTGTATTTCCAGGTGAGCGGCGTTCGTGGTCGTTTGTCCTGTCAGCGGCGAAGCCGCTGAGCAGTGACCAGCCTGAGCAACAAGACCACCGGCGGGTTCTCAGCGGCTTCCTCGCGAGGACAGCGATTTCGCCGTGCACGGCATACATCAGAAATCGCGATCACACCGGCAAAAGGGCAGCGAGGAAGCCGCTGAGGTTCCGCTGAGCGACCCGCTACGCAAAACCGAGGTCGAAGACAGGCAGTAAAGTTGCGCCATGGAGCGGGTGGATTACGTGGACACGTTCATCGCCGTGGCCGAGGACTGCCCGGCGAAGACGGGAACGGTGCCCCCGGCCAAGGGCGATGATCCTTCTGTCTCCGCGCGCACCTACGCGCTGATCGCGGGGCATCCGTACGAGTTCACGTCCGGCGACGTCCTGTTCACCGTCTTCGCGGATCGGCAGGGCATCCCGGACGAAGATCGGGTCCACGCCCGCCTCGAGTTCTTCGCGCGCAGCCAGCCGTGCCTGCGTTCCTCCCAGCTCGGCAAGCGCTACGGCTGGGGCATCCACGCCGACCCCCGCGGCCGCCTGGCCTTGTACGCCGTGGACGGCCCGGAGTACGCGGAGTTCACCTCCGGCCGGCGAAGCGCCGACTCGGGCGCACCGATCACCCTCACGAGGGCCATGCGCAACTCGCGCGCGCGGCCGTGATCACCGTTCGCGCGGAACCCGGCGGCACTGGCCACGACGTCGGCGACCGCCGCATACTCCGGCGGTGGACCTCAAACGAGCCGTGCCGATCCTGACCGTGCCCGAGCTGCCCACCGCCGTCGCGGCGTACCAGCGAGTGCTGGGGTTGGACGTGCTGATGGACCACGGCTGGATCGCCACCTTGGGCAGCGGCGGCACGGCCCAGTTCAGCCTCATGACCACCGACCGCACCGCCCCCTGCAACCCCGTCGCGTCGCTGGACGTCGCCGACGTCGACTCCGCGCACGACGAGGTCGTGCGCCAGGGCTTCGAGGTCGTCCACCCGCTGACCGACGAGGAGTGGGGCGTTCGGCGCTTCTTCTTCCGCGACCCCGGCGGCAACGTCATCAACGTGCTCACCCACCGCTGACCCCGCCCCGACGCAACCCTCAGGAGCAACGCCGCCGGTCACACGTTGAAGCGGAACTCCACGACGTCGCCGTCGGTCATGACGTAGTCCTTGCCTTCCATGCGGACCTTGCCCGCGGAGCGGGCGGCGCTCATCGAACCCGCGTCGACGAGGTCCGGGAAGGACACGATCTCGGCCTTGATGAAGCCGCGCTCGAAGTCGGTGTGGATCACGCCTGCGGCCTGCGGGGCGGTGGCGCCCTGCGGGATGGTCCAGGCGCGGGCCTCCTTGGGCCCGGCGGTGAGGTAGCTCTGCAGGCCGAGGGTGTGGAATCCGGCGCGGGCCAGGGCGTGCAGGCCCGGCTCCGGCTGACCGACGGATTCCAGCAGTTCCCGGGCCGATTCCTCGTCGAGCTCGATGAGCTCGGATTCGACCTTGGCGTCGAGGAAGACGGCGTCGCCGGGGGCGACGAGGTCCCGCAGTTCCTGCTTGCGGGCGTCGTCGGAGAGCACGCCTTCGTCGGCGTTGAACACGTACAGGAACGGCTTGGTGGTGAGCAGGTTCAGCTCGCGCAGTTCCGGCACGTCGGCCTTCTTCGCGGTGAACAGCGTGGTGCCGCCGTCGAGGATGGCCTTCGCCTCGTTGGCCGCTTCCAGCGCCGGGCGCTTGTCCTTGTTCGTCCGGGCTTCCTTCTCCAGCCGCGGCAGCGCCTTGTCCAAGGTCTGCAGGTCGGCGAGGATCAGCTCGGTGTTGATCGTCTCGATGTCGCTGGACGGGTCGACGTTGCCGTCGACGTGCACCACGTCCGGGTCGTCGAACACGCGGATGACCTGGCAGATCGCGTCCGCTTCGCGGATGTTCGCGAGGAACTTGTTGCCGAGGCCCTGGCCTTCGGAAGCGCCCTTGACGATGCCCGCGATGTCGACGAACGACACGGTGGCGGGCACGAGCTTCTCGGAGCCGTACAGCTCGGCGAGGGTGGCCAGCCGGGAATCGGGCAACGGCACGACACCCACGTTCGGCTCGATGGTGGCGAACGGGTAGTTCGCCGCGAGCGCGTCGTTGCTGGTCAGCGCGTTGAACAAGGTGGACTTGCCGACGTTGGGCAGCCCGACGATTCCGAGGGTGAGGCTCACGGCCGGTGATTCTAGGTGGTCCGGGGGTCGATCGACTCAGGTGGCCCGGGGACGGGCCGGTACGACCGGCCCGCGCCCGTCGCCGATCGTCACGGCTCAGTCGTCGTCCTGGTCGTCCCCGCCGTCCTGGTCGTCGCCGTCCTGCTGGTCGTCCTGCTGGTCGCCGTCCTGCTGGTTGCCGCCGTCCTCTTGCTCCTGCTGTTGTTGCGGCGGTGCGGCGGGGTCGTTGCAGCCTGCGGTGACGGTGAGCGCCAGCAGCGCGCCCGCCACGCCGCCGACGGCCTTGAGCCCGCGGGAACGCCGAATCATGGATTGAGCCATGAGCCCGACATTAGGGATGAACCACGCCACTGTCATCAGCCGGGCGCGGAGCTTTCTCAGGTATCGAGCTCGATCGTGGAGCCGTGCTCGCGGGACTTGCGGATGCGCAGGCGGATTCCGATGCGCTGGCGCATCTCGTCCACGTGCGAGACCAGGCCGATGACCCGCCCGCCCGCGCGGAGTTCGTCGAGGGTGTCCATCACCAGGTCCAGGGTGTTCGCGTCGAGCGTGCCGAAGCCTTCATCGATGAACAGCGTGTCCAGCAGCGCGCCACCGGTCTCCCCGGCGACGACGTCGGCGAGTCCCAGCGCCAGCGACAGCGAGGCCATGAACGATTCGCCGCCGGAGAGCGTCTTCGCCGAGCGGGTGTGGCCGGAGTAGTCGTCGAGCACGTCGAGCCCGAGCCCGCCGCGGGTGCCGCGTGCGCCCGCCGCGTCGGAGTGCACGAACGAGTAGCGCCCGTCGCTCATCCGCTGCAACCGGCGGGTCGCGGTGACCGCCACCTCCTCCAGCCGGGCGGCCAGCACGTAGGAGCGCAGCGACATCTTGCGCGCGTTCTGGCCGCGCCCGTTGACGACGTCGGCGAGCGCCTCCAGTTCGGCGTGGTCGGCCAGCGCCGGGCCCAGTTCGTCCCAGGCCGCGCGCAACCGGGTCGCGAGCGACCGCACGTCCTGTTCGCGCTGTTCGGCGCGTTGCGCGGTGGCGGTGGCCCGCTCGGCGGCTTCGCGGGCGGTGGTGGCGGCTTCTGCGGCGGCTTCCAGGCCGATCTCGGTGTCGGCGTCGACGCCGAAGAGTTCTTCGCTGCCGAGTGCGGAGTGCGCGGTGGCCCGGCGCTGTTCGGCTCGGGTGAGGTCGTCGGTGAGTTCGGCGCGGCGGGTTTCGCCGCGTTCGGCGGCCAGCGCCGCGTCGATGTCGTCGAAGCCCGCTTCGACGGCCGCCTCGTGCAGCGCCGCGCGCTGCTTCGCGAGGCGCTTCTCCGCCTCGTCCCGGGCACCGCGGGCGGTGATCAGGCGGTCGAGGCGCGCGACCCGGTCGAGCAGGTGCGCGCGGTGTTCGGCGATGCCGGGGTGCTCGCCGCGCGCCGCGTCCAGCCGTTCCGCGCGAGCGTCCGCAGTGGACTGGAGCCCGGTGCGTTCGGTGCGGGCCGCGGCGATCCGCCGATCCAGTTCCCCGCGCCGCTCGGTGAGCCGCTGCGCGGAGGACTCCAGGTCGGCGAGCTCATCGGCGCGGGCGCGGGCTTGATCGGCCAGGGCGCGGACGGTGTCGCGCTGCTCGGTGGCGGCGGCGGTGGCGGCCACGAGGTCGTCGGTGGTCCGCTCGCCGACCCGCTCCAGCAGCAGGTCGAGGTGCCTGCGCGCGTCGGTCTCCCCCGTCGCCGCGGCCTCGCGCCGGGACTGCGCCTGCTGCTCGGCCTGCTGGGCGCGTTCCTCGTCGTCGGCGGAGACCGAGTCGTCCACGGCCGCGCGCGGCTCCGGGTGCTCCGCCGAACCGCACACGGGGCAGGCGGCACCGGCGGTGAGGCCGGCGGCGAGTTCGGCGGCCATGCCCGCGAGCCGGCGATCCCGCAGGTCCAGCAGGGTTTCGCGGGCCTGCTGGTGGGCGTCGACCGCGCGTTGCGCGGCCTCGGCGGCCTGCTCGTGGTCCTGCCGCGCCGCGGGCACGGCGCGGGCGGTGCGCAGCAGTTCGGTGAGCTCCGCGACCTTCGCGTCGGCCTGCTCGCGGCGGGTTTCGGCTTGCTTCGACTCGTCGAGCCGCGCCCGAGCGGTGCTGATGCGCTCGGGCAGCGCGGTCTGCTGCTCCGCCAGCTCGGCGCCCGCCCGCTCGTCGGTTTCGATGCCGCGGGTGAGTTCGGCGAGCCGGGCGTGGTCGGTTTCCTGTTGCCGCGCTTCGGGAAGCAGTTCGGTGAGCGCCCCCGCGCGCTCCCGGTGGGTGCCCGCCTGCGAGCGCAGCTCGTCGAGCGAGGCGTCGAGGTCCGCACCGGGGCAGTCCGCCTCCGCACGTCCGGCTTCGCGGGCCGCGCGATCCAGTTCGGTCTCGGCTTCGGTCGTCGCGCGGCGGACGGTGAGCACCGGCAGCACCCGCTGCGCGGCGTCCAGTTCGGCGCGCCACTGCTCGTGGGTGCGGCGCTGCGCATCGAGTTCGGCCAGTTCCGCGTGGGCGCCCCGCACTCGGCGGACCTTGTCGGCGAGCGCGCGGCGCGCGGTCAGCTCCGCGTCCGCGGCTTCGCGCCGGTCGGCCAGTTCGGCGCGGGCGCGCCGGGTCTCGTCGAGCTCCGCGGTGAGGTGCTTCTCCCAGCCTTCCAGCCAGAACCGCTCGTCGGCCCCGTCCTCCGGGTCCTGCCCGACGACCTGGGCGACGCGGGCGACGAGCTCGCGGACCTGCTGGGTGTGGGCCTCCACCGCCCGGCCGCGTTCCCGGCGGTGCTCGACGAACCACTGCTCGACGTCGGCGAACCGCTGGGTGCCGAACAGCTTCTCCAGCAGCTTCTCGCGTTCGGTGGTCTCCGCCCGCAGGAAGTTCGCGAACTCGCCCTGCGGCAGCAGCACGACCTTCGTGAACTGGTCGACGCTCATCCCGAGCAGCCGCTGCACGGTGCGGTTGACCTCGTCGATGCGGGCGGAACCTTCGGACGGGGCGCCGTCGGGGGCGTCGCTGATCCAGGTCAGCGAGGCCCTCGCGTTGCGGGTGGTGGTGCCTTCGCCGCGCTTCTTGCGCTGGTCGTACTTGGGGCTGCGGACGATGCGCAGCCGGTGGCCCTGCACGGTGAGCTCCAGCTCGACCGAGGTGGCCACGTCGTCGGCGGCGGTGTCGCAGCGCAGCTGCTTGACCTGTTCCCGAGCGCCGGGCACGGCGCCGTAGAGCGCGAAGCAGATCGCGTCGAGCAGGCTGGTCTTGCCCGCGCCGGTGTCGCCGTGCAGCAGGAACAGGCCGTCGGTGCCGAGCGCGTCGAAGTCCACTTCGGCGCGGTCCCGGTACGGGCCGAACGCGGTGATCGTCAGCTGGTGCAGCCTCATTCGCGCACCTCGGCGAGCTGCACGGCGTGCAGGGCTTCGGCCAGCAGCGCGCGTTCGCCCTCGGTGGGTTCGGAGCCCCGGCAGTCGGCTACGAAGCCGTCGGCCACCGCCGTGTCGTCCCGGCCGCGCACGGCCTCCGAGTAGCGCAGCTCAGCGGTGGCCCTGCCGCCCGCGGGCTGCCATTCCAGGTGCACCGCGTGCGGGAAGCGCTCTTGCAGGGCGCGCATCCCGTCCAGCGGCCGGACCTCGTCGGTGAGCGTCGCGGACAGGAAGCAGTCCTCGTAGGCCGCGTACTCCGGTTCGGTGAGCAGCGCTTCGAGTTCGCCGCGCACCGTCGCGAGTTCGCGCGGCACGGGCAGTTCGTGGCGGCGCACGTCGTGCAGCCCGGTCGCGTCGAGGTCCACCAGCCAGACGGATTTGCGCTGCGCAGCCTCGGAGAACGAGTACGCCACCGGACTGCCCGAGTAGCGCAGGTGCTCGGCCAGCCGCTGCGGCCCGTGCAAGTGTCCGAGCGCGACGTAGTCCACGCCGTCGAACACCGCGCCCGGGACGTCGTCCACGCCGCCGACGGCGATCGTGCGTTCGGAGTCGCTGGCGTCGCCACCGGTGACGAAGGCGTGCGCGAGCACCACGGATCGCGGTTCGCCGCGGGCTTCGAGGTCGGCGCGGATGCGGTTCATCGCCTCGGTGAGCACCGCTTGGTGACCGCGTTCCTCGATCGGGCTCGCACCCGGCACGTCGGCGTGCGAGTCGAGCACCTGGCGCGCCGGATCCGGCTCCAGGTAGGGGATTCCGTAGAAGGCGACCGGCCCGTGCTCGTCGTCGAGCAGCACCGGTTCGTGCAGCTCAGAGATGCGGGTGCGCAGGTGCAAACCGCCGGCGGCGGCGAACTCGCCGAACGCCCCGACCCGCGCCGCGGAGTCGTGGTTGCCCGGTGTCACCACGAGTTGCGCGCCCGCCGCGCGCAACCGGCCGAGCACGCGCACGCAGGTCTCGACGGCCTCGCCCGACGGCACGGCGCGGTCGTAGAGGTCCCCGGACACGACGACGACGTCGACGTGCTCGTCGGCGATCAGGTCGGCCAGCCCGGAGAGCACCGATTCCTGCTCCGCGAGCAGATCGCGGCCGTGGAACGTGCGTCCCACGTGCCAGTCGGAGGTGTGCAGCACCCGCATGGCGGTCAAGTTACCGAACCGCTCCCGCCCTGATCGCGCTGCGTCGGCGGGGGTCGCCCGAAAGATCGGATGTCGCCACGCACCGCGTCCGCTCCGTCGCGGACCGATCTCCGGCCCGAGCCTCCGGCCGCGCCGAAACCGCAGCTCAAGCAGGGTGAGTACCGCACTCGCCGCATGCCGCCTGAGCGGCGTTCAGACCGCTCGCACGACATGCCCCGGCGTGTCGGATCACCCTTGTCCAGCAGGCGAAACACCGCGCGTTCGGCCGATCACGGGGAGCTCGCGGCGATGGCGGCCGGATCGTCGGACCGATGCGGGATGATCGGGTTCCCCGCCGAGAGGAGATCGTCATGGGTACCGGCGTGCTGACCGCCGTCGTGATCGTGCTGATGCTGCTGTTCGCGGGGGCGCTGCTGCTGATCTGGCGGCTCTACACCGACTCCGCGCGGCGTGCCGACGAGGCGCTGCGCATGGTCGAGACCGAACGCGCCCGCACCGTCGAGCAGCAGGCCGCGCTGCGCCGGTACGAGGTGGCGTTCGCGTCGATCACCGGCCGCGGCGAGCTCGGCGAGCAGGTGCTCGTCGAGACGGCGAAGTCGCTGGGACTGCGGGAAGGCGTGCACTTCAGCGTGCAGACCGACTTGGCGGGTGGCGGTGCCGCCCGGCCGGACCTCGTGCTCACCGTCGGCGGCGGCAGGCAGGTCCCGGTGGACGCGAAGGCGAGCCTCGCGGTGTGGGCCGAGGCGATGGAGACCAACGACCCGCAGGAGCGCGGCGAGGCGCTGCGGGTGCACGTGCGCAACATCCGCTCCCGCGCGACGGAACTCGCGGGCAAGGGCTACCAGCGCTGGGCGGACGCGATCTACGGCACGATCATGTTCGTGCCGTCCGACGCGGCCGTGGTGACCGCGCTGGACACCGACCCGAGCCTGCTGTCCTGGCTGCTGGACAAGCGCGTTTTCCTGTGCGGGCCCACGAGTTTCGCGGTGCTCGCCTCCGCCGCCCTGTTCGCGGCGACCGAGCGCACCATCGCCGAGGACATCGAGCAGGTGCGGTCGCAGGCGGTGCGCGCGCAGCGGGCGGCCTCGGGCGCGGTGGAGGCGGTGAACCTCTCCAGCACGCACCTGCAGCGGTTCGTCTCGGCCCGCCGCCGGGAGCTCGACGCGCTGGAGTCGTTCCGCGGCGCCGTGCAGCCGCTGGCCGAGAGCGCGGGCGGCTCGGCCTCCATCGGAACGGTCCGCCGCGAGGAGGAGGGACTCGTCGGTACCGAAGCCTCCGAGAACTGAGGCCCTGTCGTTGTGCTCGTCCTGCTCGGGTGGCGGAACTCGCTTGGTCGCTGCTCGGCCACTGACAGGACGAGGAGCGGGAACGCCGCTCACCCGTACACCGACGCCGTTCGGTTGCCAGGCGCAGTGCTGGTCAGCCGTGTTCGGTGAGGAAGGCGTCCATCGCGTCGACGATCATCGGGACGCTCGGGCCGGGTGTGAAGCCGTGGTCGAAGTCGTCGTAGGGGTGCAGCGCGACGTCCACGCCGAGTTCGCGCAGCGCGTCCGCGAAGTCCAGGCTCTGCTTGATCGGCACCAGGGAGTCCTTCGTGCCGTGCTGGATCAGGAACGGCGGCTCGGCACCGGAGAGATTGCGGATCGGGCTGGCCGCGTCGGCGTGGCGCGGGCACTCGTTGGGCAGGCAGCCCAGGTACTTCCGCACCGTACGGCGCGAGTAGTCGGACAGCCGCGGGTTCGCCAGTTCCGCTTCGACGCTCAGGTCGGTCGGGCCGAACCAGTTGACGACACCGCGGATTCCGGTGAGCCCGCCGCCGGGTTCATCCGGATCATCGGTGACCGCCCCGAGCTGCGAGACCAGCAATCCGCCCGCTGAGGCGCCCCACAGCACGATGCGCTCCGAGTCGAGCCGCCAGTCCCCGGCGTGCCGCTGCAGCCAGCGGACCGCTTCGGCGACGTCCTCCACCTGCGCCGGCGCGGGGCCCAGATCGCTGAGCCGGTAGTCCACGGTGGCCACCGCGAACCCCTTGCTCAGCATCCGTTCCGCCGCCAGCGACTCGGCCGCTCCACCGGCGGCGAGGCGCCCGTCGATCGCCCGATTCCCCGCGTCCCAGCCACCACCGTGCGCGTAGACGACGAGCGGGTGCGGGCCGTTGCCCGCGGGCAGGAACAGGTCGAGGGCCAACGGCCCGCTCGGGCGCTGCGCGTACACCTGGTCGGCCACGGTCCGGCTCGCTCCCAGGTCTGCGGCCGCCGCGCCGATCAGCGTCCCGCTCCCCGCTTCGGACGAGGCGAGGCATCCCGAGGTGAGCGCGGCCGCGGCCAGCACCGCCGTTCCGGCCAGCACCGCTCGCCAGACCCGCCGTGCCGAGGCCATGCCGCCCTCCCGGAACCGTTGGCTCCGATCACCGGTGCCGACCGCCAAGGACCATAACAACCCCTTCACCCGTTCGAGTGGCTCCAGCACGCCCCAGCAACAAGTCAACGGACCGTTCGACCAACCGAACCGGACAAACGGTCCGCTCACTACGAACCACAACACCGCCGCACGAGCCCCAGAAACGAGTCAACGGACCGTTCATCCAAGGGGATTGGACGAACGGTCCGCTCACTCCAAACCACGACACCGCTGCACGAGACCGGAAACGAGTGAACGGACCGTTCGCCCAACGGGATTGGTCAAACGGTCCGTTCACTCGAAAACCGGCGCACCGGCAGCAGGCCACGCCACCCCGACGCCACCCGAAGCAGCTTGAAGTGAACGGACCGTTCGTCCAATCGGACTGGACGAACGGTCCGCTCACTCCAAACCACAGCACCGCTGCACGAAACCGGAAACGAGTGAACGGACCGTTCGCCCAACGGGATTGGACGAACGGTCCGTTCGCTCGGAACCGCGGTGCGCGGGGGTCAGGCGTCGGCGGCGTGCTGCTGGGCCGCGAGGAAGTGCTGGATGTCGGCGGTGGCGGTGTAGAGCTCCAGGTAGCGCTGGTAGAAGGCGTCGTAGCGCTCGGTGCGGGCCGCATCCGGCACGACGGTCCGCGCCACCGGGTTCCACTCGCGCTCGTTCACGGCGGTCCCCGTGGCCACCCCCGCCATCAGCGCGTCGCCGAAGGCGGCGCCGACGGTCTCGCTCGGAACCTGCTGCTCCTGCCCGGAGATGTCGGAGACGATCTGCGTCCACAGCCCGCCCTGGGTACCGCCGCCGACGGCGACGAGCCGCCCCGCGCGGCCACCGGCGGAGCTCATCGCCTCCAGGTTGTGCCGCACCCCGTAGCCGATGCCTTCCAGCGCGGCCCGGTACACCTCGGCCCGGCCGTGGCTGGTGGTGAGCCCGAGCAGCGCACCGCGCGCGTCGGGGTCGAAGATCGGCGTCCGCTCCCCGGCGAAGTACGGCAGCAGCAGCAACCCGCGGCTCCCGGCGGGGGCACCGGCGGCCTGCTCGACGAGTTCCGCGAAGTCGCCGTCGACGAGCCGCCGGATCCAGTCGGTCACCGCGCCGGAGGTCGCCATGCCCGCGGCGAGCGTGTAGGTGTCGGGGAAGACGCCGCAGGTCCCCCACAGCGCCGAGTGCGGCCGGGGGTCGGTGAGCACCTGCACGAAGAACATCGTCGTGCCGTACATCAGCATCACGTCGCCGGGTTCGCGCACGCCCGCGCTGGTGGCTTCGGCCCAGGCGTCGATGGTGCCGGTGGTGACGGGCAGCCCTTCGGGCAGTCCGGTCTCGGCGGCGGCCTGCGGGCCGACCTTCCCGACGATCTCGGTGGGCCAGGCGAGTTCGGGCAGCGGCAGGTCGGGGGCGACGCGCTGCGCCCAGTCCTTCGACCAGTCCCGTGCCTGCAGGTCGTAGAGCGGGTCGCACTGGCTGGCGGAGTGGTGGTCGAGCACGTAGCGCCCGGTGAGTCGGTGCACCAGGTAGGAGCTGCACATGAGCAGCTTCTCGGTGCGCGCGTAGATCTCGGGTTCGTTCTTGGCGAGCCACCGGATCTTCGGCCCGACGGCTTGGCTGGTCAGCGCGGATCCACCGCGGCGCAGGATCTCGTCGGCGCCGAATTCCTCGGTGAGCTCGGCGATCTCGGTGGTGGCGCGGGTGTCCACGCCGTAGAGGATCGCGGGCCGCAGCGGGTTGCCGTCGCCGTCGGCGGGCAGCAGCACCGGGCCGATGCCGCTGACGCCGAGCCCTTCGATGCTGCGGCCTTCGGCGGCGGGCACGAGTTCCCGCACGATGCCCACGAAGTCGTTCCACCACACCGATTCCGCGTCGTGCTCGACCCAGCCCGGATGCGGGTAGGAGGTCTCGTGCGGCCGGGTCGCTCGGGCCACGATGCGCCCGTCGGTGGTGACCAGCACACCCTTGGAGCTCGACGTTCCGACGTCGACTCCGATCAGCACGCCCTCAGACATCGCCTGTTCCTCCCGCTCGTCCGGTGTTCCCCGCGGCATCGTAAAGACCTCGCCACCGGGTGATCCGCACTCCTGTCCGTTTCGGACTTCGCGGGCCGCCCGGTGGGCCATCGGCCGGAGCCCGATTCCGACCGATGGCCGCTGGACGTGGCCCGTGACCTGGTGCTGATCGGAATCGAGCCGCTCCAGGTCCGCTTTTGGCTGTGCCCGCTTCAGCTTGTTCGGCTTTGCCTCACCGGCTGAGCGCGCGCTGGAGCCGGACGGCTCAGCCCCGGGTCCACTCGTCCAGGCGCACGCCGAGCTGCTCGGCGACGGCGCGCAGTTCCGCGCGGTGGTCGCCGGGCACGGCGTGCAGGTGGTTGGCGCCGAACTTGGACAGGAACACGTCGCCGGGCGCGTCGAGCCGGGCGAACGCGTGCGGCCATTCCGGGGTGGACTGCTCGACGAGGGTGCGGTTGGTGTCGTCGTCGTAGCTCTCGAACTCGCCGAGCATCATCTGCAGCCGGTACTCCCCGGCTTCCCTGGTGAGCCTGCCGAGCGTCATCTGCCCTGGTGCGGCGATGTGCTGCACGGATGCGCCGCCCGCAGGGAAGAAGAACACCTCCGGGTAGAAGTTGACCTTCGCGAGGTTCTCCGCCGGGTCGTCGCTGCGCGCGGCGTACCAGGTGGCGTGCTGCCCGGAGTTGCACAGGTCCCAGATGTCCCGGTCCGCGTGGTAGTGCCGGACGTCGGCGAACAGCACGGGGGTGCGGGCGACCTGCTTGAACAGCTGCATGGTCAGCGCGCCGTCCATGTCGGCCTCGGTGGCGCAGACGTGGGTCTCCTTCGGCCCGTTCCAGTCGTAGGGGTCGTTGAGGAAGGCCTCGGTGACGTCCATCGTCGCGAAGTTCTCGGTGAGTTCCGGCTGGCCCTTGATGCCGGAGAAGTCGAGGTGGCGTTCGGCGATGATGTCGCGGACCGCGATGTAGGAGCGGATCTGGCGTTCCAGCAGGTCCGGGGTGAGCTTCTTGCCGTCGTAGTGCACTCCGGCGGCGTGCTGCTCGATCCACTCGCGGCCCTTGCGGGCTTCGGCGGCGTCGGCCTTCTCGGCGCGCAGCACGAGTTCGTACTGGTCGATCTCTTCGACGTCGATGCCGAACTGGCGCTGCCACTGGTCGGTGTTGGCCACGGCGGTGTTCATGCCCATGGGTCGCCCGCCGAACCGGCCGAAGGTGGATCCGCGCAGCGACTTCACCGCGGCGGCGGCGGTCGCCTGCACGCCGATGGCGGCGGCGAGTTCCGGGGAGTCGGGGGCGCCCCAGGCCCGGGTGTGCTTGCGCCCGATCTGGTCGAGCGCGCCGCCCGCGGCGAGCATCCCGACGAGGCCGGGTTCGGTGGGGTCGGTGCTGGCGACGAGCACCAGCGGGCTGCGGGTGGCGTCGGCGGCGAGCATCGTGAAGTGCGGGAACGACCAGACGGTGTAGTAAAAGACGGTGACGTCGACGTCGGCGGCAGCCACCTCGCGGGCCACGGAGGTGGCGAGCACGTTGGTGGCCACGAGGTCACCACCTGCGACGACGTCGTGCCCTGCAGCCCGCAGCGAGGCCACGAGGGCGTCCTGCTTGGCTTGGATGAATTCCGCGTTGCGAGCGTGCACATGATCACGACCGTCGGAAATGCCGACCACACCGATGCGGGCCACGGGTCCTCCCAGGTTCTGCGGAACGTGCCAGGGTTGCGTCGGGACGTGCCATTTCGGTTCGCGGGCCACGAGATCGTCGAACGGACCGGTCCGCCGACGAGCCGCCCCGCTTCGAGAACGATCTCGTTCCGGGTCGGCTCTCACCGCGCCCGGCCGGGTTCGGAGAACGCCACGGGCGTGCCTGCGCTGGGGTTCCGCGCCTGCCGCTGCCACCCGAATTCGTTCATCGATGACCGACCGGGTTATGAGCAATCGTTTTCCCGGAAGTTATTCTGGGCTTGGCGAGGCTGTCAAGGAATCCACGCCGCAACCACGCGGCCAGCCGACATCAGGAGGTCCGGTGGCGACGATCAGTGACGTGGCGGCCAGGGCCGGCGTGTCCACCGCGACGGTCTCCCGCGCGCTCAACGGCAAGAGCACCGTGGATCCGGAGCTGGCCGCGCGGGTCGCGGCGGCGGCCGACGAGCTCGGCTACCGCCCGAACGGACCGGCCCGCAACCTGCGCAAGCAGGAGACGGCGGTCCTCGCGCTGATCATCTCGGACGTGGAGAACCCGTTCTTCACCGCGATCTCCCGAGGTGTGGAGGACGTCGCGCACGCCGCCGGCTTCTCGGTCGTGCTGTGCAACTCGGACGACGATCCGGCGAAGGAACGCGAGTACCTGGACGTGGCGCTGCAGGAGCGCGTCGCGGGCGTCCTGCTGTCCCCGACCGGCCGGGAGGAGGGTGCCGTGCTGCTGCGCGCGCACGCGACCCCGATCGTCGCGCTGGACCGGCCGCTGCCGGGAGGCGGGGACACGGTCCTGGTGAACAGCGGCAGCGCGGCGAAGAACGCCACGCTGCACTTGGCGGAGCAGGGCTACGTCCGGATCGGCTGCCTCACCGGCCCGAGCGGCATGCCCACCGCGGACGCGCGCCTCAACGGGTACCGGGAGGGCTTGGAAGCGGCGGGGCTCGCGGACTTGGGCTTGGTCCGGCACACGGAGTTCCGCGCGGCCGGCGCCCGGCGCGCGGCGCGGCAGCTGCTGGACCAGGACGAGCCGCCGGACGCGTTGCTGGTCGCGAACAACGCGATGGCGGTGGGCGTGCTGGAAACGCTCGGCGAGCTGGGCCTGCGGGCGGGCCGCGACGTGGGCGTGATCGCGTTCGACGACGCGCCGTGGGCGACGTTGCTGGATCCGCCGTTGAGCGTGGTCTCCCAGCCCGCCTACGACATGGGTTCGCTGGGGGCGCAGTTGTTGCTGCGCCGCATCGGTGGTGACCGGGGTGAGCCGACCACGCGAACGTTGTCGGCTCACCTCGTCGCGCGCGGCAGCACCGAGCGCTCCACCTGAGTCACCGGACGGCGGGCAGCGCCACCGTCCGGAGCATTTCGTCGATCTTCGCGGTGAGCTTGCGCCGGTCGGCGGGGGCCACGGTGAACCACTGCCGCCCGTCGCCGCCTTCGCGCTTCTGCGTCAGGTAGCAACCGTCCGCGCCGGTGAAGAACGACACCGAGTACGGCGGCCGGCGCGTGCGTCCGACTCGCCGGTCGTGGCTGCGCGCGGTGAACACCCCGTCCAGCTCGCGTTCGGCGGTGAGCACCGTCGCCAGCACTCGCGCGTCGGCGCTCTTCACCCCCGCACCGGTGAGCGCGCTGAGCAACGTCCCGTTCGGGTTGTTGCGCCTGCGCTTGGTGGCGTTGTCGAGCACTTCGGTCGGCACGCTCGCCGTTCCGCCGCGCCCCGGGGTCAGATCGCCGATCAGCTCCACCGCGTTGCCCGCCGGGCCGCCGTACTCCTGCCTGCTGAGCACGATGTCCTGCAGGTCATCGTTGTTCTCACCGTCGGCTTGGTACGCCTGCACCGTGGCGCGGCCCTGTTCGACGCAGACCGCGTTGAACGAGGTGCCGCGCTTGGCGTGCACCGCCACCCCCACCGCCAGCGGCGGTTTGGTCAGCAGCTGCCACGCGTCGTCCAGGAACGGATGCAGATCATCGCGTTCCAGGTACCCGAGGCGCGCCAAGTCCTGGCTGCCCGCGCGGGAAGCGCGGGTGCGCTCGTCCTCGGTGGGTTCGCCCGCCAGCCGCCCCACCCGCAGCAGCGGGTGGATGTGGCTGTCGAACCGCTCGCACAGGTAGGCGGCGGCGAGCGGGCTGATCGACATTCTGCCTCGGCTCATCAGCGGTCCTGGTTCTCCCAGTCGCCGAAGACCGGCGGGGCCACCGCCCGCATGTCGTTGGTGAACACGTCTTCCTCCTCGATGAGCCAGCTGGGCCGCTCGCGCTCGGCGTCCTCGCCCTGCTGACCGCCGCGCTGACCGGCACCGCCCATGCCCGCACCGGGCGCACCCGCGCCACCGCGGCCGGCCGCTCCGGCACCACCGGCCGCGGACGCACCGCCACCGGCGCCACCGAGACCGCCGACCCCGGCACGACCACCGGCCCCAGAACCGGCACCGGCACCGGCACCGGCACCTAGACCACCCGCGCGACCACCGGCACCACCGGCGGAACCACCGGCACCACGACCGCCCGCGGCGCCACCAGGACCACCGCCCGGCGACGGCGCCCAGCGACCGTTGTGCGGGTTCTGCCGCTCCCAGGCCCCCGTGCGCGGGTTCTGCCGGTACAGCGTTCCGTCGGGACCGCGCACGACACCCGGAGGCAGACCACCGCTCGGCGGAGCAGGCGCCCAAGCCGAACCGGACCCGGCCGGAGGAGCCCCCGCACCACCGGACCCGCCACCCAGCGACGGAGCACCGCCACCGGAGACGGGCGACGAAGCCCACGACGAGGAACTGCCCGCAGGCGCCCCACCACCGGAGGAAAGGCTGCTGAACTGCGAACTCCCCATCGCACTCTGCGCGGAAGGAGTCGTGGCACCGACCGGAGTCGCGTTGGCCGGCTCACCGGGCATCGGCTGGAACTCGGGAACCGCGGCGAGGTTGGCCTCGGTCTCGCGCTTGTAGCGCTCCTGAACCTCGGTCGCCCGGTCGTTCGTCAGCTGGAAGTCTTCTTGCCGCTCTTCGTAATCACTCGCCCAGCCGAGGTACCAGGTGTCGTCGTAGTCGTCGACCCACCCCTTCTCCGGCGGATCAAGCTGAACCGGACGACCATTGCTGAGCGTCTCGCCCTCGCCGGGAATCTCGTGGAACGTCGAGTTCTGCGTGGTGGCCTGATTCGCCAGCGCCTTGCTCACTGCTCCGGCGGTCTCAGAGGCGGCCCTGGCGTGCGGCACGATCTCGTTGATCGATGCGTTCGCCGCGTCGGCAGCACGGCCTTCGTGCGCGGACTCGGCGTCGCCAAGAGCGGCCTCGATGTCCGTCGCCAACTGCTCAAATCGACTCTTTGCCTGTTCCCACGCAGCACTTCCGTGGTTCATCGCGCTCGGCAGCGATCCAGAGTCAGGCGACCCGCCCATATCTGCGCGCAACTGCTTCGCCACACCGGCGAAGCACATGCCAGAGCCAGTAATCCCGCTAAATTCGGATACAGGAGAAGACATATTCAACCTTTTTCACTTCGCCGAAGGAAGACCGGGAACAGACCGCTCGAGTGCACCCTTCGCATACGAGCACGGATCAAACTTCTCACCTGGGGGAGTGTCAAACGCAAAGGAAAACAAGATCTGATCATCCTTGGTGGCGAGATAGATTCCACAACTACCCGATTCCGGCGGAGCGTTATTCGCTTGCACCGCAGGATGCCCGGCGATCTCCATCTCAGCGAAGTCGACATAACTCGCCGCAGACTCCCGATACTGCTGAATGGAACGCCCAGGGATAGCGCTCAACGCGACCGAGGTCTCCCCACCAGGAGACTGCCACTCACACGAGTCCGGCATCGTCGGGTCCAGCTGATTCGGTGTGACCTCACCCGTCGGCTCCAACCCCATAGCTTGAGCGTCGCCAGCTTTCAAAAGGTCACACGGACTCGCCCCCGAGGCTTCGCGCGGATCCTTGACTTCCGACGGCTTCTCATTCGGCACCGTCGACTGAGAGCCATCACCCCCGGCTTGATCTCCAATAGCGCAGCCAGAGACAAGGATCGCCGACGACGCCAGCAAGGACAGGAGGCGCACCGCAGACGAATTCCAGATCTTCATTTACCTTTACGCCCGCCCAACTTGATTGGCGTCAACCGTCGCATTGTCGTCAGCCTGCCTGTACTCTTCCAGGGTCTGGCGATATGACTCGATTTTCGCCGTCAGCTTTTTAACAATTTCCCCAGCCGTTCCCTGCAACGAGGCATCGACCCCACTTGCGCGCGCTTCAAACAGCTCTCGCGCCGTCGCAGTTGTAGCGTCTTTCGCGGTCAACTCACCTGGCATCGCCATTTGAGAACTCTGCGTCAGTCGCCTAGCTTCATCCCGAGCATCTTCGAGCTTCCGGATCGCACCTTCAAGTGCTTCTGGGTCAATTCTGAACCCGGTCATGCTTCCTCCCCTGGCATGTCCACGCGTCAGCTGAGCATGGTGCACGCTCGGGCATCCACGCGTGCGCGAACCTACTCAACTACCGGTATGACGATCAACACAGTAGTTGATGACGCGCCGAGGGTGATCGCCACCCGTTCAGCCCAATGGTTTCCAAGGCAGAGATTTGCACATTCCGTTGACCTGCATTGACGGCGATTCACAGCGATGATCAGCGGGTGTGCCGACGGCTCCGAGCCGACCAGGACTGCGCCGATGGGGAGAGTGAGATCTCAACCGGACCGTGACCGTGCTGCCACCTGGAACGAGCAAGACGGCACCGTGCCGAGCCGAACCGCTCACCGCAGTCCCGGAATATCCGATCGCAATGCCGTGAACGTGACGATCGTGGCCACGAACGACAGGAACGCGGGCAGGAACAGGAAAGCCGTGTACACGAGAAGTTCGACGCCGCCTTCGGAATCCAAGTGGAGGGAAAACGCCGCCAGCGCGCTCAAGGCGAACACGCCTCCCATCAGAATGACCGAACCGCGGCGGCTGCCGGTTGCACCGTTCGCCTCCAGCCATCCGGTCTTGAAGTACGACCGCGCCGTAAGCGTGAAAACGCCGTGCATGAAGCCGAACAGCGCTGCCACTGCTGTCAGCATCGCTGTGAGCACCGCGAAGCTGCCCACGGAAACCAGGAAGAACGGCGCCGGAATTCCAGCCGCGCCCACCATCGCGGAGACGAACAACAACGGCAGTCCTGCCCCCAGCAGGCATCGCTTCGCGTGTCGAATCCACGCAGCGGAAACCGGGATGTACCTCGGCGGTGGCGGCGGGCCGTACGGGATGGAGACGACCATCAGAGCCTTCCTTCATCACCACTGTGGAGGCTCAGGGCGCACTGACTTGAACATCAGCCACCACGCGATTCCAGCCATGAACATCGGGGCCGCCATGAATACCAGGTAGAGCACGAGTTCCGCGTCCAACACGATCGGCCCACTGCTTCGATCTGCTGAAGTACTGATGATGAGCGCCAGGAGAGCCTCGGAAAAACCGTTCATGACGACAGTCCCGATGCACAACACCAACGCCTGCCGGACGAGTACCCTGGATCCGGCGACGTCGAAGAACCCGCCGCGGAAATACGACTGACTCAACAAGACGGACAAACCCAGCAGCCAGCCAAATAATGCGAACATTCCTACCGTCAGCGCAACCCCGATAGAAAGCGTGTTCTCAGAGACCGGCAGGAAAAAAGTCCATGTCACGCCGACCACCGCAATGATCGGGTATCCGATCATCAGCGCTAAACCCGTGAGCAGCAGACGCAGCTTCTTCGTGCGTTCCCACTCGGGCGACACAGGAATGAACCTAGGCGTCGGCCCAGGGCCAGTAGGAATCGGAATCATCGGACCTCCCAGTTGGACCCATCACCATCGCTGGCACTGCCGTCACCCAGATCGACGCCATTGTTCGGCTTCGTCCACTGCTCACCTAGGCCATCGATGGCACTGCTGATGATCTGGACCTGCGAGTTGATCGGCTGAACGGTGGCGTAGAAAGCAGTCACAGCAGCCCCGATAAGACCGACGACCACGGAAGCGACTCCGGCGATACCGACGACAGCCGCCGGTGCCGTGACGATCCCCGCCAACCCGGCGATTGCACCCACCAGCCCCACCGCGAATGTAACCACCGCGACCCAGACAGCCACCCAGAACATCTCAATGGCGTTGGCTAACGAATCTAGCGCCGTAACCATCTTGTCGGCGGCACCCTGAATGCTGGTCACCGCACCGGACTGCCCGGGGACAAGAGCCTTGTACGCCTCGGCAGCTCGCCCTTCCCATTCGATGTTACTGCGATGCTTATCCAAGTTGATAGCACCGGCGACATCTTTCAGCGACGCCGAAACCTGATCGGACCACTGCTTCGAAATCTCACGCAGAAGGTCAACTTGACCAGGTTTTTGAACAAATTCGTTGATTTCCTCGAAAATCTTCAAATGGATCTTCCCGAACTCTTCCATCCCCTTTTTGATCGGTTCGATCAGGCGCAGGAAGGCTTCGGGCACCCAGCTCAACACTTGATTGACGCCGTCGTAGAGCTTCTGGACCATCTCTTGCACTTCGGTGAGCTTTCCGCTCACCATGTGGATGACGTCATCTCCGGCGGCTGCGGTCACGGGTGTTCTCCAAGAAGATTGTTCAGCTCGTGTACGGCGGCGTCGTCGTCGGCTTGGTACTGCTCGGCCGCAGCTGTCAGATCGTCGGCTATCTTGTTGAAATATTGCTGCCCTTGGCCGAGCAAGTCTCCGATCGCGGTGCGCAGCTCTTCCAACGTGTCGTCCAAGCCGAGCTCATCACTGAAGTAGAACCTGTCAGCGTCGTTGATCCGCGCGGCTTCCACCGCCTGCTTCGGGCCGTTCATCGCTTCGGCTTGTTCGCGCCACAGGGCTGCGTCGGTGTGCATGGCGTCGAGGGCGGTTTTGATGCCTTCTCCGTTCGGGGGTGCCATCAGGGTCCCTTCGGGGGGTCGGTGACGAAGCCGAGGCGGCGGAGGAATCGCTGCGGGTCGCTCGCCAGCGCGAACAGTTGGGAGATCGCCGGACTCTGCGGTCCGTTGGCCACATCGCCCGGGGAGGTTTTGCTGCGCAGGACTCGTAGGACGTCGGCGAGTTCGCGTTCGATCTCGCTGTTGCGCGCGGCGCTGCACCAGGTCGCGTCGATGACGAGGTCCAGGATCTGGCCTTGTTTCGACGTTCCCCGGACGTGGCCGCCGCTGCTCTGGCCGGACACCATCGCGCCGACGGCGTCGGTCATCCGCTGGTTGAACGCCTCCAGGTCAGCGGACACGGCGTTGATGAGCTGCATCGCGTCCGCGGCCGTGATCGGCTCATCGGAGGCGGCGATGCCTTCGACCGGCTTCGCCGGGGCCTCTGGCGGAGCGGATTGCACGAGCTCGGCCTGTGCCGTCGCCGCTCGCATGGTCGCGTCGTTCGCGGCGGCTACGACGTGCGTGGACAGGCTGCGCGGATCGGTCGTGCCCTTCCAGCCGGAGGCCAGCTCGACCGAGCGGAACTCGCCGGTGTCGGTCACGTGGACCGTGACGACACCCGCCGGGTCCCGGCCGCGGAGCAGGTCGTCCGCCGAGTCCGATCGCTCGGAGTTCCGGGCCGCCTCGGGCTCTAGATCTTCCTCGTTCAGCTGCCACCGTTGATCCACGGGTCGGCACCCTACCTAGACCAGGCGGTACCGGTGTTGATTCGCGGAAACTCCGACGCCACAACAGCCGAGCAACCGTGCCGAGCGCTCTCAGCCGTCGAGCCGGCCCGCTTTCACGGCCCCGAGGAAGGCGCTGAACGCGTTCGCGTCGAAGTTCAGGATCGGGCCGGTGGCGCCGAGTTTGGAGTCGCGGACCGCGGAGCGGTCGGCGGATAACGCGACCTCGACGCACGCTCCGCCGTTGGCGTTGCTGCGGGTGGACTTCCGCCAGTTCACGGCCGGTGTGTCCTGGGCGGTCACGGTACCACCTTCTTCTGTCCTATTCGAGCTTCCCGAGTGCGTCCCGGATGAGCTCGGCCGAAGCGGACTCGCTGAGCGCTGCGACCCTCAAACGGTTGAACGCAACGGTATAGGACTTGAGGTGTTGCGGACCAGCAAGATAATCCGCGTTCGTCAGACCCTCCAGGTAGAGGATCGTCTTCTCCGGCTCGGCGAGGTTGAGGATGGTGAACGGCGATCCCAACGCCAGGTGCGCCCAGTCGGACAGCGGCAGGACCTGCAACGTCACGTGCTTCAGCTTCGCCACGTCCAGCAGCACGTCGAGCTGTTCGCGCATGACCTCGCCGTTTCCCACGACACCGCGAATCGCCGGTTCGCCCAGGACGACCGACAACTCCGGAGGATTCGGCGAGGTGAGCCGCGCGCGGCGAGCGACGCGACTGTCCGCGATCCGCCCCACGTCCTCCGGTCGCACGGAGATCGCCTGCTTGAGCAATGTTTCGGCGTAGGCCTTCGTCTGCAAGATGCCCGGGATCATGTCGCCGTAGTGGATCAGCAGTTCGCCGGCCACCGATTCCATGCCCACGTATGACCGTGCCCAGTCCTGCACCCGCCCGTAGCTGCCGCGCTTGCGTGCTTCCTTCGCCAGCTGGTGGATGCGTTCGGTCCGGTCGCCGTCGACACCGCAGCGCTCGGCGATCCGGTCCAGCTCGGCGGCGGAGATCGTGCGGGCACCGTTCTCCAGCTTGGACACCTTGGAGACGTCCCAGCGCAGCAGGTCGGCGAGCTCCTTCGGCTCCACTCCGGCCGCTTCACGCATCCTGCGCAGTTCCAAGCCGAGTTCGAGCCTGCGGATGACCGGCCCCGGGTTCGTCACGCTGCCTCCTAGATCGCTCCGCGACAGTCTGCCGCGTACCGCTCGAAAACATGATCCCCCTAAAGGGCGACTATCTAGATGGCATTGCCGCTTATAGATTCGACTTAGCGGCGATCCGACGTCGCTGACGTGGGGTCGGTGGTCTCCCCTCCTCCCCGACCGGGCCACCGGCTCCACGTCTCCAGCCGATTTCCGGGGGTGGCAATGCTGTCCGGAGTTGAGTCCTCGTTCCTCCCGCACCTCGCGGCGATCCGCGCCAGCGTGCGGGCCGGGTTCCGGTTCCAGCACGTGCCGAGCCGGGGCGAAGTCCTCTCGGTGCACGGATTCCGGGCCTCGCACGGCGCGATGGACACCTACGTCGCGCACGACCGGCACGACGCGACGGCCGCCCGCTACCGGCTCGCGGACCTCGACCGGGGCACTCCGCAACCCCTGTGGCAACGGCACGGGAACGTCGCCGACGTCGTCACCGAACTGCTCGAACTTCCCCCGCACGGCGCTCCCGGCGCGCCCGGCCGCACCGGGAGCGCGAGTGCCCTCTGGCTGCCCTCTCATGTCGTCGCCTGACCCCGCCCGCGGCTGGCCCGGCGTGTTCACCAGTGACCGGGTGCACCACGTCTCCCCGGCCAACGCGCGGCGGATCTCCCATGGCGCGCAGCGGAATCGGCTCGGCCTCGCCGACTGCGGCGCGGTCTGCGCGCCACCCACCCCGAACCAGTGGCCGCTGACCGCCTGCCCGCTCTGCTACCCCCGGACATGACGGTGCCCGGTGGTCGACGAACCACCGGGCACCGTCAGCGGGAATCGCTCAGTACTTGAACACCTCGTACCGCGAAGCCGTCCACGGCGGGGCGCCCTGCACCGGGATCAGTTCCACCCGCACCTCGGCCTTGCCCTCCGTCAACGCGGCGGGCAGCTCGAAACCGTCGTCCAGCCAGCGGTGCGTGCCGTTGCCCAAGGGCTGCAACCAGGTGCCCGCCGACTCGCCGTCGACCCGCACCTCCACCTGCTGGTAGGCCTGCGCTTGATCGCTGAGCCTGCGCAAGTGGGCACCCGCGTTGTCCTCGCCGAGCTCCACGTCGAAGCTCACCGGACCCGTCGACGCCGCCACCTGGCCGCTGCGCTCCGCATCGGTTCCCTCGAAGCGGGACTGCAACGGCTCGACCGTCTCGCCGCCCGCCTCATAACCGTGCGAATCGCGGCTGCCGCGGTCCGACAGGTCGAGGTCGTCGACCTTCTCCTGCGACACCGGATGCCCGCCGTACCAGTACGCCGTCGAGCTGTAGTCGCCCGGCTCGTCGTTGTTCGGACCGTGCTCGATGTCCGCGATCAGGCCGTCGTTGAACGGCACCGCGTCCGGCACCTGCAAGCGGTACGCGCCAGTGCAGTCGTACTGGCAGCCGTCACCGTTGAGCTCGTGCGCCGGGTTGCCGGCCAGCGGCATCGAGAACGTCGTGCCGTCGCGGAAGTACCAGCCCGACTCGTAGTAGTCCTCGCTGCCGGTGCCGTGCCACGCCGGGCTCGCCGAACCGTTGACGTAGAACCGCTCGTCGCCCTCCAAGTAGTTGCGCTGGTTGGCGACCGCGTTCGTCTCCGGCATCGACAACGGCTGGTTGCGGTGCGTGGCCGCCGCGTTCGGCGGGATCAGGCCGCGCATCGTGTGCGTCACGCCGTAGAACGTGCCCGAGCCCTTCGCATCCAGGAAGTTCCAGTCCTGGCCCTCCACGGTCCGGCCGCGGTGGTGCGTGGCGTTGAAGTAGCCGGTGTTCTCGTCGACGTCCTTCGGCGCCGTCGAGACCTCCGCCGTCATGCCCTCGATCGGCACGCCGCCGCCGTTGACGATCTCCACGGTCGCGCTCTGGCTGAACGGCATCGGCCACCACGAGGTGTACCAACCGCCGTCGCCCGGATCGATCGACGTCATCATGCTGCGGACGTCGTACTCGCCGAGACCGGAGCCGAAGAACTCGCCGATGGGGGCGTCCACCGTCGTCTTGCCGTCGAAGGTGATGCGCAACCGCGCCGATTCCAGCACGTGCTCCGAGGCGGTCACCTCCTCGGGGCTGAAGCCGTAGCGGCCCAGCAGCTTCTCCCGCGCGAACACCGCGTTGTCGATGCGGTAGCCGTGCGCCGCCTCCTCACCGGGGTGGGCGGGGCCCACGTCGAGCACGTCGGTGCGCACCCACTCGCCGTCGACCAGGCTCTGCACGTCGTAGCGGAACTCGTTGACGTCCAGCGACGAGGACACGAACCGGCTCGCGACCTCCACCGAGGACTTGCCCGCGGTGAGCTCGGCGGGCACGTCGATCGCCTGCACCGCCCAACCGCCCGGCGCCGCCGGACCGCTGCGCCACTCACCCGCGGGGGCGCCGTCCACGCTGAGGGTGGCCACCTGGTCGGCGACCTGCGGGTCGGAGCGGCGCACGATGCGCACGCCCTCGTTGTCCGGGGCCACCGCCGCGTCGAACCGGCTGCCGCCGCCCGCGCCGAACGCGCGACCGTCGTCGACGACCCGCGGGCTCGGCACGATCTGCGGGATGCGCAGCCGCAGCTCGTTGATCTGCCCAGGCCCCTCGATCTGCGCCACCGGAGCCGCCGTGCCCGGGACGACGCCGAAGTCGCGGCGGGTCGGCTGCGCCTCCGGGTCGGTGCCCTTCGGGTCCGCGACGCCGAACATCCGCAGCCGCGCCAGCACGTCCTCGGCGGGGTCCGACGGGTCGAAGGTGTCCACGCCCTCCGCGTCGCCGAAGGAGCGGTAGTCCACGTGGTAGAAGTTCGGGTTGTTCTGCACCGTCACCCGCATCGACTCGCGGTACGGCATCGGCACCTTGATCACCGCGCCGCCCGCCGAATCGTCGGCGTTGCCGACCAGCGGCCATTCGAACGGCGCGCCGACCCGGCCGCTGACCACGTCGATCAGCGGGGCGTCGAGCACCGTGCGGCCGTCCAGCTCGATCACGATGTTGCCGGTGCCGGTCACGTCGCCCCACGGTTCGCGGGTGAACCAGATCGAGGAGATCTCGCCCGCACCGGCCCGTTCCGCGATCACGCAGCCGCGGTCGCTCTCGCGCAGGCAGGAGAAGGTGCCTTCGAAACCGTCGTCGTTGCTGCCGTCGCGGGCGAAGCTGGAGAACTGGCCCGTCTGCTCCGAGCCGCGCAGCTGGGCCAGACCGTCCGGCTCGCGGTAGGTGTCCCAGCCGACGCTGCCCTTGTCCGCCGCGCGCTGCTGCGCCGAACCCTGAGCGGCGGCCTGCGTCGGGCCGTGGCCGGAATCAGCGACCATCGCGGCGGCCGCCAGGGACGCGACACCGAGAAACGCGCCGAACCTCCTCGGCAGCCGTTTCGCAGCGCGCAGCGCGTCACTACTGCGGTCTCTCATCAAAGCTCGCCCTCCCCACATCACTATCCACAGTGGACAGCGTTGTCCTGGTCATTCGACGGTGGTGCGCGGTTGGGATCGGATCGGTCGGTCCCCGGAACGCGGGCGCGCAAGATCACGCGCTCCCTTTCAGACCGCAGCGTAGGAAGAAACCGGTGCCTCTCCAAGGAACATCGCGGAACCGACGGAATCCGGAGTACGAAATTCACTCATTAAGATGGTCACCGGCGCGAGGCGGGAGCCACTACCACCAACCAGGTGGATTTGATTTCTTTTCGGTGACAGCTGGTATTGCCAAAGAAAGTCGCACGCCAGGACAACTTCGCCCTAGCGTGCGACCTGCACCTTCACCGAATCAGTAACCGTATGTGGTAAGCGGGAGTCTCGCTCAACCCTGATTCAACCGGGCGTAGACCTCGCCCGCGTTCTCCTTCGTGATCAATTCCGTAGGAAGGGTTTGCTTCTTCTCCGTCGGCCGGCAATCCACCAGGATCTTCTTCGCCGCCTCGACGGCCTCCTCGCCGCCCGTCGGATTGAGGAAGGTGGCCTGCAAACGCCCTTGCTCCACGGAACGAATACCGCCGGCCTCGATCGGCAGGCCATCGATGCCGACGAATTTCAGCTGCTGCGCCCGACCGGCCGCCTCCGCCGCCAGGTACGCGCCCTCGGCCATCGGGTCGTTGTGCGAGTACACCGCCTGCGCGTCCGGGTGAGCCTTGAGCAGCGCGTCCATCTTCTCCTGGCCCAGCGACCGCTCCCAGTCCCCGTCGCCCTGCCCGATGATCTCGATCTTCGAGCCCTCGATGCCCTGCATGAAGCCGTCGTGGCGCTCACCGGCCGGCGTCGACCCGGACAGGCCCCTGATCTCCAGGATCTTGCCGCCGTCCGGGAACAGCACGTCCTTGAAGTACTCCCCGGCCTGCCTGCCGATGTCGACGTTGTCCACACCGATGTACGTGGTGTACGCGTCCCCGTTGACCTTGCGGTCCAGCAGCACCACCGGGGTGCCCGAGTTGTAGGCCTTGCGCACCACGTCGGTCAGCGGTGCCGCCTCGTTCGGCGAGATCATCAGCAGGTCGACCTGCTTGGTCAGGAACGACTCCACGTCGCTGACCTGCTTGGCGTTGTCCTTGCCCGCGTCCGAGAACTGCACGTCCTCGAACTGCGGCACCTGCTCCGCCGCCTTGCGGATGTCCGCGTCCATCCGCACCCGGTACGGCTCGGCGAGGTTCGCCTGGCTCATGCCGATCGTGTACTTGCCGTCCGGGCCACCGCAGCTCTGCCGCGGATCCTGCGGTTGGGCCTGGCCGGTGTTCTCGCTCGTCGTGCCGCACGCCGCGGCGGTGACGGCCAAGGCGGCGCAAGCGGCTGCGAACGCAGACCTCGTTGTCTTTCGCATCGTGCTTCCTTCCCGAAGAACTCCAGGGACGCGTCGAGGGGGCGGGTGGAATCGGAGGGACCGGGAACGGCTTCGCGGAGCCAGGACCGGCTGACGGGATCGGAACGGGCCGGAGTCAGGCCGTGGGGCGCAGCCGCTGCAACGCCGCGGCGGCCACGATCACCAGACCCTTGATCAGCAACTGCATGTCGGTGTCGACGCTGTTGAGGCTCAGGATGTTGTTGAGGATGCCCAGCAGCAGCGCGCCCGCGATCGTGCCCACCACCGACCCGCGCCCACCTGCCAGGCTGGTGCCACCGACCACGACCGCCGCGATGCCGTCGAGCTCGTAGGCCAGCCCGTCGTTCGGGCTGCCCGCGTTGAGCTGCCCCGCGTGCACGATGCCCGCCAGCGCGGCGCAGAAACCGGACAGCGCGAACGCGACGATCTTCACCCGGTTCACCGGCACACCGGACAGGCGCGCGGCCTTCTCGTTGCCGCCGATCGCGTACAGGTGCCGCGAGTAGGCGCTGTAGCGCAGGAACAGGATCGCCGCGACCGCCACCACCGCGAAGATCAACGCCGGGATCGGCACCACACCGCCGAACGTGCGCTCCCCCAGCAGGGAGAACAGCATCGGCGCCTGGCCCTCGCCGTCGCCGTAGGAGATCTGCACGGTCTCGCCGCCCGACCACATCCGCGCCAGACCGCGCGCGATGTTCAACCCGGCCAGCGTCACGATGAACGCCTGCACGCCCAGCAGCGCCACCGCCGCGCCCTGCAGCACGCCGAAGATCAACCCGATCAGCAGCACCAGCAGCGCCGCCAGCAGCACCCCGAAGTCGTCGTTGACCAGCAGCACCGCCGACCCCACCGCGGCCAGCCCCAGCACCGAGCCCACCGACAGGTCGATGCCGCCGATCAGGATCACGAACGTCAAACCGACCGCGATGATCCCGATCTCCGACACCGCGCGCACGATGTTGAACAGGTTGTCGCTGGTCAGGAACAAGATCTGGCCGTCGTCGCCGCGCGGGGACAGCACGATCGCGGCGAGGAACACCGCGACCAGGCCGAAGAAGCTCTGGAACCGGAACAGCGTCTCCGCCACCTCGCGGCGCGACCGGCCCCGAGGTGGCTCCGGTGCGCTCGGCGAAGCCTCCCGCTCGTGCGTCTGCTCGCTCATCGTGCGCCTCCCCCCGCGACGGGGCCGCGCCCCGCCTCGACAGCCGATGACTCGTCCTGCGACACCTTTTCCCCCATTGCGGCGGCCAACAATTCGGCTTCACCGGCCTGGGTGGTGTCGAACTCCGCCACGCTTCGGCCGTGCCGCAGCACCACCACGCGGTGACACACGCCGGTCAGCTCCGGCAGCTCCGAGGACGCCAGCAGCACGCCGATGCCCCGCGCGGCGATCTCCCCCAGCAGCTCGTAGATCTCCGCCTTCGCGCCGATGTCCACGCCGCGCGTCGGCTCGTCCAGCAGCAGCAGCCGCGGTTCGGTCAGCAGCATCCGGCCGAACACGACCTTCTGCTGGTTCCCGCCGGACAAGGTGCCCACCGGATCGGCGATGCGGCCCAGCTTCACCTTCAGCCGCCGCACGCTGCGCTCCGTCTCGCCCGCCTCCGAACTCCGCCGCACCAGGCCACCGAATCCGAGCCGGTCCACCACCGAGAGCACCATGTTCGCCTGCACCGAGTGCCCCAGCACCAAGCCCGCGGCGCGGCGGTCTTCCGGGACGAACGCGATGCCCTTGCGCAACGCCTCGCGGGGGCCGCCGGGCCGCACCGGCTGCCCGTCCAGCAGCACCGAGCCCTCCCAGCGCCCCGCCGAACCGGCGCCGAACAACGACTCCAGCAGCTCCGTGCGCCCCGACCCGAGCAACCCGCACACGCCGACGATCTCGCCGGCCCGCACCGACACGTCGATGCCGTCGGGTTCCCGCCTGCCCACCCGGTGCCTGCGCGGCCGCACCCGGAAGTCCGACACCGACAGCAGCTCGTCACCGGGCGGGCTCTCGTCCTGGTTGCGGAACAAGGTGCGCACCGAGCGGCCCACCATCGCCTCCGCCGCCTGCTCCGCGGTGAGGTCGCGAGCGTCGAACTCGGCCACCCACCGGCCGTTGCGCAGCACCGTCGCCCGGTCGGCGACGGCGCCGATCTCGTCCATCCGGTGCGAGATGTAGACGATGCCGGTGCCGCGCCTGCGCAGCTCGGAGATCACCGCGAACAGCCGCTGCACCTCGGAGTTCGACAGCGCCGAGGTCGGCTCGTCCATGATCAGGACCTTGGCCTCCAGCAGCAGCGCCCGCGCGATCGTCACCAGCTGCTGCTCGCCCACCCGCAGCTCGCCCACCGGGCGCGACGGGTCGAGGTCGATGCCGGTGCGCTGGAGCAGCTCGCGGGTGCGCTGCGCCATCCGGCGGCGGTCCACCACACCGGCCCGGCGCAGCTCGCGGCCCAGGTAGAGGTTGTCGGCGACCGACAGCGCGGGCACCAGGTCGAGCTCCTGGTGGATCATCGCGATGCCGGCCTGCTGGGCGTCCGAGGGCTTCGCGAACCGCACCGGGTTCCCGCCGACCGCGACGGTGCCCTCGTAGTCGGCGATGTCGCCGGAGAGCACGCGCATCAACGTGGACTTGCCCGCGCCGTTCTCCCCCAGCAGCGCGTGCACTTCGCCCTCGTGCACGGTCAGGTCCACACCGTCGCACGCCAGGACACCGCCGTAGCGTTTGGTGATGCCGGTCAGCTCTACCAGTGGCGCCGTCATTCGAGTTCCCCCCGCCATCCGACCGCTGTCACCCGAAGCAACCGACGAACACGAGAAAACGATTGCTCGGACGCTAAGAGTTTCCAGTTGCTTGTGTCAAGGTTCACAGTCCACCCGCCCGAGGCTCAGCCGCCATTCGGCCGCGCCTGGGATCACACAACGGTCACGAGGGCATGAAGCGCCGCAGGTCCGCGATCAACTTCCGGAGAGGTCGTTCCACGCCCGTTCTAGACCGTTACGGTTGTGCGCGTGACCGCCACTCGCGAGCGCCAGAGCGCCCCCACTCCCGACAACGGCGCCCCACAATGGGCAGAACGGTCCGCTTTCGGCAGCCGTGGCGTGCCCCTATGGGGAGCAGTGCTGATCGCGGCGGGCGGCACCGCGCTGGGCGCGGTGATCGACCTGATCCTGAGCGGCACCCCCGGATTGATCTTCAAGATCGGCCTGATCGTGGGATGCCTGGCCTCGGTGGCGCTGGTGCGGCGGGGCAACCTGTTCGGGCCGATGGTGCAGCCCCCGCTGGTCGCCACCGTGGTGATGCCGATCCTGGTCGTGCTGTTCGGCGGCGGCACGAACAGCAGCGGCATGATGGGCAAGGCGCTGTCGGTCGTGCAGCCGCTCATCGCGGGCTTCCCGATGATGGCGATCACCACCGCCGCCAGCCTCGCGTTCGGCCTCGTGCGGATGTTCTGGCTCCAGCGCGCCGACCAGGACGACATCGACATCTCCGACACCCCGACGAAGAAGCGCCGGCCGGTCAAGCCGCCGAAGGAGGCCGGGCAGGACGCCGCCCGGCAGCCGCGCAAGCGCTCCGCCGACGGCGAGCGGCGACCCGCCGCCGGCCCGCGCGGTGAACGCGGTGAGCGGGGTGAGCGGAACAAGGCGCGGCGGCCCGCTTCCGAACAGGGCGGACGCCCCCGCGACGGGGCCAAGCGCGACCCGCGTCCCGAACGCGGCGACCGGGCCACCCCGCCGGCCCGCGGCGGCGAACGCGGTCGCGGCACGCCCCCCGGCCGCACCGGCTCCGGTGGCCGCGGCCAGCCCGGCAGGGCCGCCGACCGCGGCGAAGGACGCCCCCGCCCCGCGCCCGGCCGCGGACGGCCCGAACCGAAACCCGACCCGCAGCGCAGGCCCCGCAAGCCGCGGCGCGACGACGACTTCTTCGGCTGAGCCGGACGCGCACGGCCGAGCCACCGCTCGCCTCGGCCTCGCGAACCCCGCCGAACGCAGCACGGCCCGCCGGACCATTCGGTCGAGCGGGCCGCACTTGGATCCGGAGTCGGGTCAGCGCACGCCCTTCGGGGCGTCCGGGTTCTCCTTGAGGTCCTTGCGCAGTTCCTTCGGCAGCGAGAACTGGATCTTCTCGTTCGCCGTGGTCACCTCTTCGACCTCACCGTCCCAGCCGCGCTGCGACAGGTGGTCCAAGACCTGCATGACCAGCACGTCCGGCACCGAGGCACCGCTGGTCACGCCGACCGTGGTCACGCCCTCCAGCCAGGACTCCTCGATCTGGTCCGCGTAGTCGATCAGGTGCGAAGCCCGCGCGCCCGCCTGCAGCGCGACCTCGACCAGGCGCTTCGAGTTCGACGAGTTCTGCGAACCCACGACCAGCACCAGATCGCACTCCGCGGCCATCGCCTTCACCGCGATCTGGCGGTTCGACGTGGCGTAGCAGATGTCATCGCTCGGCGGCGCCTGCAGATCCGGGAAGCGGCCCTTGATCTGGTCGACCCGCTCCATCGTCTCGTCGACGCTGAGCGTGGTTTGCGACAGCCACACCACCTTGTTGGGGTCCCGGACGTTGACCTTGTCCACGTCCTCCGGCTTGTCGACCAGCTGCACGCGGTCCGGCGCCTCGCCCGCGGTGCCCTCGACCTCCTCGTGGCCCTCGTGGCCGATCAGCAGGATGTCGTAGTCGTCGCGGGCGAACCGGTTGACCTCCTTGTGCACCTTCGTGACCAGCGGGCAGGTCGCGTCGATGGTGCGCAGGTTGCGGGCCTTCGCCTCCTCGTGCACCGCGGGGGCGACGCCGTGCGCGGAGAACACGACCAGCGCGCCCTCCGGGACCTCGTCGGTCTCCTCGACGAAGATCACGCCGCGCTCCTGGAGGGTCTCCACCACGTGCTTGTTGTGCACGATCTCCTTGCGCACGTACACCGGCGGACCGTAGGTCTCCAGCGCCTTCTCCACCGTGATCACCGCGCGGTCCACACCGGCGCAATAGCCACGGGGTTTGGCGAGCAGCACGCGCTTGGCGCGCCGGCCCTCCGGGGTCGTCGTGTCCTGATCGGGGGTGCCCTGGTCAAGGTCGCCTTGGGCGAGGCGATCGGCGGCCTGCGGCGAGGTGCTCATACCTGCCAGGGTACGGACCACCTCGCGACGGGTCAGCCCTGCGGCCACCCACCTCACCCGTACCGCGCGTCACCGGTCCCGCGCCCGGCGGAGCCCACCGGCCGAGCGCGGGGGCGAACCTCATGTCCCAGGACGATGGTTTCCCACGCGCGAGTGCGGGAAGGTAGGGCCCATGTCGACGTATCCCTTGCCGATCCGGGTCGCGGCCGGACTCGCGACCGTCACCGTCGAACAGACCCGGCAGCTGCCCGCGCAGCTGCTCGGCCTGCCGCTGACCGTGGCCAGCCAAGCGCTGCAGCTGTCCATGCGGGTGCAGCAGCAGATCACCGAACTGGCCATCCGCGGCGACGAGACGCTCAGCGCCTGGCAGGGCACCGAGGACGAACCCGAATGGGCGACCTTCGACGAGGACGAACCACCGCCCCCGGCGGAGCAGCGGCTGGTGAACGTCGCCGAACCCACCGACGGCTCCGACGTGCTCGCCGAGTACGACGGCATGAGCCTGCCGCAGCTGCGCGGCAAGCTCCGCGGCTTCTCCGCCGACGAAGTCGAGGAGTTGCTGGAGCACGAGCAGCGGAACGAGAACCGCGTCGAGTTCGTCCGGATGCTCACCAACCGCCTAACCCGCCTCCGCGGCGAAGACTGACGTCTGCCTGGATCCGCGCTCAGCCTGCTTTGGTGGTCGGGTGGCGGAACCTCAGTGGATTTCTCGCTGCGGGATCTTTTTCCCAAGTGGCTCCGCCACGAGGGAAAAAGCTGTCCTCGCGAGAAATCCACTGAGAACCCGCAGGTGGTCGGCTTTTCGACGTGGGCTATGTGCTTCGCACATGCAGGCACGGCCTCCGGCCGCAAAGCACGGCCTTCGGCCGCAAGGCACGGCTTCGGCGGTTGGGGTCGTTGGGGGTGGGGGCGCCGTATGATCGCGCCGCTGTTGCACGGACGTGGAAGGAGCGGTCCTGAACGCACCCGCCAACCAGGCGCCGACCAGCGCGGAAGAACCGTGGCCGGTGCGCACCGTCGCCCGCAAGATCGCCGACTGGATCCACCGGCTCGGCAACATCTGGGTCGAAGGGCAGATCACCCAGATCTCCAACCGCCCCGGCGCCGCCACCTCGTTCCTCACCCTCCGCGACCCCTCCGCCGAGGTGTCGCTGACGCTGACCTGCGCGTCCTCGCTGCTGCGCAAGCAGGATCCGCCGCTGACCGACGGCAGCCGCGTCGTGGTCCACGGCAAGCCCACGTTCTTCGTCGGGCGCGGCACGCTGAGCCTGCGCGTCGACGAGATCCGCGCCGTCGGCATCGGTGAACTGCTCGCCCGCATCGAACGGCTCCGGCAGCTGCTCAAAGCGGAAGGCCTGTTCGACCCGGCCCGCAAGCGCCCGCTGCCGTTCCTGCCGAACAAGGTAGGCCTCATCACCGGACGGGCCTCCGCCGCGGAGCACGACGTGCTCAGCAACGCGCGGCTGCGCTGGCCGTCGGTGCGCTTCGAGATCCGCAACGTGGCCGTGCAGGGCTCCACCGCGGTGCCGCAGATCCTCGACGCGCTCGGCGAACTCGACCGCGACCCCGAGGTCGACGTGATCGTGCTCGCGCGCGGCGGCGGCAGCGTGGAGGACCTGCTGCCGTTCTCCGACGAGACCCTGTGCCGCGCGGTGTCGACCTGCCGGACCCCGGTGATCAGCGCCATCGGGCACGAACCGGACTCGCCGCTGCTGGACCACGTCGCCGACGTCCGCTGCTCCACGCCCACCGGAGCGGGCAAACGAGTCGTACCGGACATGGCCGAGGAAACGCAGCGAGTGCACCAACTGCGCGACCGCGCGCGACGTGCGCTACACGGATGGGTGGATCGTGAGCGCAGGCTGCTCGACTCGCTGCGCAGCCGCCCCGCGCTCGCCGACCCGCACGGCCCGCTGGCGCGCAGATCAGAGCAGGTGCAGGTGGCCCGGGACCGCGCGCGGCGGGCCATCACCGGCGTGCTCACCGCCGAAGGGCACGCCATGACCGCGACTCGATCTCGCTTGACGACCCTCGGTCCTGCGGCCACTCTTGCTCGCGGGTACGCGATCGTGCAGCGCGTCGACTCCGACGGAGCCGACGGAGTGCTCCGGTCGATCGAAGAGGCTCCGGCGGGAACCACGCTGCGGGTGCGGGTCGTTGACGGAGCGGTACGCGCCGTGGTGCCCGACGGATCGGAGTAGCAGAACGAGGGAGGTCGTGGTGCAGGGACAACAGGAGCCCACATTCCTCCCGTTGACGGTCGCCGTCACCCGCTCGCCGCAACTGCGCGACGCGGAGCGGGTTCGGCAATGCGTCCACGAGGCGGACGCGGCGGCGGTCGGGTGCTGGAACGCGCTGCTCGGCGGCTGCGATTCCACCGAGCGCAGGACGCTGCCGGTGAAGCTGCGGGCGCTCGCCGACGCGGCCTCCGCCTACGCGGGGACCCGGTGGTGGGTCGGTCACGGTTCCGGACATCGACGTAGGGTCACCGAAGCGCAGTTGCGCATCAACGACGCGGTCCGCGAAGGCGACGGCGCCGAGTTCGCCGAGGCGTTCATCGGCTACGACCAGGCCATCGCGACCGCCGTGGTGTCCGTGCCCAGCAAGCTGGAGAGCCCCACCCCGTGACGAACAACGAGCAGGACGAGCACTTCGACCCGGTCGCCGACCACCCGGACGTCGCCGAACTCGGCTACGAACCGGCCCGCGACGAGCTGGCCGACGTGGTCAAGCGGCTCGAAGCCGGCGGCCTTTCCCTGGAGGAGTCGCTGGCCCTCTGGGAACGCGGCGAAGCCCTCGCGACGGTGTGCGAACGCCACCTCGCGGGCGCCAGGGAACGCGTCGACCGCGCCCTCGCCTCCGTCGAGGAACCCGGCCAACAGCAGTAGTGGGCTCGCCCACGTGACCCGGCTTCGGGGTGGGCGATCTGCGAAGATCCCCGGTAACGAGTGCGGCGCGCGGAGCCGGCGCGCCATGCCGATGAAGTCAGCTCGCCATACCGGGAGGCGCGATGAGCACGTCCACCACGCAGGGCCGCCACGAGGCACCCGACCGCAACCTGGCCATGGAGCTGGTCCGGGTCACCGAAGCCGCCGCGATGGCCGCCGGGCGCTGGGTGGGTCGCGGTGACAAGAACTCAGGTGACGGCGCCGCAGTGGACGCCATGCGCAAGCTGATCGGCACCGTCTCGATGCGCGGCGTCGTCGTCATCGGCGAAGGCGAGAAGGACGAAGCGCCGATGCTGTTCAACGGCGAAGAGGTCGGCAACGGCGAAGGTCCCGAGGTGGACGTCGCCGTCGACCCCATCGACGGGACGACACTGCTGAGCAAGGGCATGCCGAACGCGCTGGCCGTGCTCGCCGTCGCCGAGCGCGGCGCCATGTTCGACCCGTCCGCGGTGTTCTACATGGAGAAGCTCGCCGTCGGCCCCGAGGCCGCGGGCGTCGTCGACCTCAACGCGCCGACCGCCGAGAACATCCGCCGCGTCGCGAAGGCCAAGCACATCGACGTCTCCGACGTGACGGTCTGCATCCTGGACCGGCCGCGGCACGAGGACCTGGTCCGCGAAGTCCGCGAGGCGGGCGCCCGCATCCAGTTCATCTCCGACGGCGATGTGGCAGGCGCGATCGCCGCGGCCCGCCCGGACAGCGGTGTCGACATGTTGATCGGCATCGGCGGCACCCCCGAAGGCATCATCACGGCCGCGGCGCTGAAGTGCCTCGACGGGGAGATCCAGACCCGGTTGTGGCCGAAGGACGACGAGGAGCGGCAGAAGGCGATCGACGCCGGGCACGACGTGGACCGGGTGCTGACCACCACGGACCTGGTGCGCGGCGACAACGTCTTCTTCTGCGCCACCGGCATCACCGACGGCGCGCTGCTCAAGGGCGTGCACTACCGGGCGAACCGGTGCAGCACCCAGTCCATCGTGATGCGCTCGAAGTCGGGCACGGTGCGGATGATCGAGGGCCTGCACAAGCTGACGAAGCTGCGCGAGTACTCCGACGTGGACCTCGACGGCGCGGGCGAGAACGCCCGCCACGGGCTGCTGCCCTGATCTTCCGCTAGGCCGAACGGACCGCTCATCCCGATGGGGTGGGCGGTCCTTTCTTGTGCTCTCCGGATCGATCCTCGCTGGGGCGACGGGCACTTTTTCCCGGTATTTCCCCGAAATCGGCCGATCGGACGGACTTGACCTGCACCTCGACCCGCATCGGCGCCGCGGCACCGGCGTAGGGGCGACGGGCACACCGCCATAAGTGGGTGCCTCGGTCGAGTGAAGCTCCTTACCGTCAGTGGTCACTCGGCCCGCCGCACCGGACCGAGCTCCACTACCGGCCGATCCCCGAGCCGGGTGTACGGAAGGACTCGTCCCCCATGCGCACACGCTCCCTGCTCACCGGAGTGCTCGCCGCGGGCGCCGCCCTCGCGATGGCCATGCCCGCATCCGCCGCCGAAGAGCCCACCCCGATGGTCGTGGGCGGACACGACGCCACCGAGACCTACTCGTTCATGGTGTCGCTGCAGTCCGGCGGCGGGCACATCTGCGGCGCTTCGCTGATCAAGGCGGACTGGGCGGTCACCGCCGCGCACTGCGTCGAAGGCAGCGAGCCCGCGGACCTCTCCGTGCGCGTCGGCAGCCTGGAGCACGCCTCCGGCGGCGAAGAAGCCGGGATCGCCGACATCGCCACCCACCCCTCGGCGGACCTCGCGGTGATCAAGCTGGACAAGGCCGTCGAAGCCGCACCCATCTCGATCGCCCCCGAATCCGGCGCCACCGGCACCGAAACCCGCATCATCGGCTGGGGCCAGACCGTCCCGGCACCCGGCGGCGAAGCCCCCGCCACGCTGCAAGAACTCGACACCGCCGTCGTCGACGACGCCGACTGCTCCGGCATCACCGGCGAGAGCGAGATCTGCACCTCCAACCCCGGTGGCGACTCCGGCGCCTGCTACGGCGACTCCGGCGGACCGCAGATCAAGGGCACCGAAGGCTCCTGGGAACTGATCGGCGCCACCAGCCGCTCCGGCAACAGCGACTCGAACTGCGCGACCGGCCCCTCGATCTACACCGACGTGTCGGCCCTGTCCGACTGGGTCGAGGAGAACACCGCGGCCTGACCGTGGTCCCTAGTCCGGCCGCCCTTCCCTACGGAAGGGCGGCCGTTCCACGTGTGCGGGGGTCGGGGTCTTTTTGCTTTGGGGGTCGGGTGGCGGAACCTCAGGTGTCTTCTCGCTGCGGGATCTTTTTCCCAAGTGGCTCCGCCACGAGGGAAAAAGCTGTCCTCGCGAGAAGACACCTGAGAACCCGCCGGTGAGGACTTCTCGACGTGGGCTATGTGCTTCGCACATACAGGCACGGCCTACGGCCGCAAGGCAGACTTCGCTTCGCTCGTCCACTGCACGGCTTCGCCGCCGGGCACGGCCTTCGGCCGCGAGGCAGGCGTGGCTTCGCCCGCCCAACTGCACGGCTTCGCCGTCCGTTGCGTGGGGTTTCTGCTGGGGGTGTGGGTCAGCTCTGGTTGGAGGAGTGGCCTGGGAAGAGGTGGGTTTCGGGGTTGATGGTCGCGGCGATGTTGTTCACTGCTGTGGCGGCTTCGCCGAAGCCGGTGGCGATGAGCTTGACCTTGCCGGGGTAGGAGGCGACGTCTCCTGCCGCGTAGATGCGGGGGCGGGTGGTGCGCATCGTGGTGTCGACCTTGATGGAGCGCTTGTCCAGGTCCAGGCCCCAGGATTCGATCGGGCCCAAGTCGGCGGTGAAGCCCAGGGCGGCGACGACGGTTCGCGCCGGTAGCACCCGGCGCTCGTCGCCGAGCGCCAGCTCCACCTCGTGCACGCCGTCCGCGTCCCCGCGCACCTCCGCGACCTGCGCCTCGGTGATGAGCTCGACGCCGAGGTCCTCGACCTTGCGCACCAGACCGGGATGCGCGCGGAACCGCGCCCTGCGGTGCACGAGCGTGACGCTGCGGGCGATCGGGTGCAGCGCGAGCGCCCAGTCGAACGCCGAATCGCCACCGCCGACGACCACCACGTCGTGACCGCCGTGCACGGACAGGTCGGGGACGAAGTGCACGACGCCGCGCCCGAGCCAGTCCCCACCCGCGGGCAGCGGACGCGGCGAGAACTCACCGATGCCCGCGGTGACCAGCACCGCCCGCGCCCGCACCGGCCGGCCCCCGACCTGGACCAGCACTCCATCGTCCACATCGGACAGCTCGGTGGCGTCGCGCCCGAGCAGGTAGACCGGGTCGTACTGCGCCGCCTGCTCCACGAGCGCGGCCACCAGGTCCCGGCCGCGGACCGCGGGGAACCCGGCCACATCGAAGATCATCTTTTCCGGGTACATGGCCGTCACCTGACCGCCCGGTTCCGGCAGCGAATCCACCACCGCCACCGACAGGTCCCGGAACCCCGCGTAGTACGCCGCGAACAGCCCCGTCGGGCCCGCGCCCACGACCAGCAGATCGACCTCGAACGGCTCCGACATGCCCACCCCCACTCGCACCGGTGCAACGTGGATCACATCCGAGCCTAGCCCCCGCGCCCGCCCGATGTCGCCGACGCGCACCCGCCCGGCGCCCGCGGCGACCCCGCGACCTGCGCGGAACCGGACCGGCTACGAGCCCGGCCAACGTGATCGGCCCACCACCCGCGTTCCGCGTCCCGACCGGCTGGAAGTGGGGCGGCCCATACTGACCGGACCGGCCGGATCGGAGGACACTTCGGTCATGGCTGAACAGGACTACCGGATCGAACACGACACGATGGGCGAGGTCAGGGTCCCCGCCGAAGCCCTGTACCGCGCGCAGACCCAGCGCGCCGTGGAGAACTTCCCGATCTCCGGCCGCGGGCTCGAACGCGCCCAGATCCGCGCCCTCGGCCTCCTCAAGGCCGCCACCGCACGGGTCAACGGCAGGCTCGGCATCCTCGACGCCGACATGGCCGAGGCCATCGCCGCCGCGGCCGACGAAGTCGCCGAAGGCCGCCACGACGAGCACTTCCCGATCGACGTCTTCCAGACCGGTTCGGGCACCTCGTCGAACATGAACGCCAACGAGGTCATCGCGACCCTCGCCACCCGCGGGCTCGGCCGCGAGGTGCACCCGAACGACCACGTCAACGCCTCGCAGTCGTCGAACGACACGTTCCCCACGACGATCCACGTCGCGGCCACCGAAGCCGTGCTCAGCGAAGTCATCCCCGCCCTGGAGCACTTGGCCGGGGTCGTCGAGGGACGTGCCGCCGAGTGGACCGAGGTCGTCAAGTCCGGGCGCACCCACCTGATGGACGCGGTCCCGATCACGCTCGCCCAGGAGGCGGGCGCGTGGGCCTCGCAGGTCCGCTTCGGCGTGGAACGGCTGCGCTCCGGTCTGGGGCGGCTCGGCGAACTGCCCATCGGTGGCACCGCCGTCGGCTCCGGCCTGAACGCGCCGGAAGGCTTCGGCCAGGCCGTCGCCGAAGAGCTCGCCCGCGTCACCGGACTGCCGCTGACCGAGGCCCGCGACCACTTCGAGGCGCAGGCCACCCAGGACGGCGTGGTGGAGACCTCCGGTCACCTGCGCACCGTCGCGGTGAGCCTGAACAAGATCGCCAACGACGTGCGCTGGCTCGGCTCCGGCCCGCGCACCGGCCTGGCCGAACTGGCGCTGCCGGACCTGCAGCCCGGGTCGTCGATCATGCCCGGCAAGGTGAACCCGGTGATCCCGGAGGCCACGCTGCAGGTCGTCGCCCAGGTCATCGGCAACGACGCGGCCGTCGCCTTCGCCGGCGCGCAGGGCAACTTCCAGCTCAACGTGAACCTGCCGGTGATCGCGCGCAACGTGCTGGAATCCGCGCGGTTGCTGGCGGCGGTGTCCCGGTTGCTGGCCGACAAGGTCTTCGCCGAGGTCACGGCCAACGCCGAGCGCGCCCGCGAGTACGCCGAGGGATCGCCGTCGATCGTCACGCCGCTGAACCGCTTCATCGGCTACGAGGAGGCCGCCTCGATCGCGAAGCAGGCCCTCAAGGAACGCCGGACCATCCGGGAGGTCGTGCTGGAACGCGGTCACGTCGACGCGGGCACGCTCACCCTGGAGCAGCTCGACACCGCCCTCGACGTGCTGGGCATGGCGCAGCCGAAGTGAGCCGGACGCGGCCGTGCGCCCCGCTGTTCGGCGAGGCGCACGGCCGATCCGGAGCACCCCCAGTGGTTCCGGATCACGACTGAGACGCCGCGCGCCACCCCCGCGGTTCCGTCGATCTTGAGCGAGTTGTCGGTGGACGTGGGCACCATGGGCGGATGGTGTCGCTGAACGCGGTCGTCGCCGCATCCGCCGAGGTCGCGGCCACCCGCGCCCGCACCGCGAAGGTGACCGCGATCGCCGGGCTGCTCACCGGGCTCGACGCGGCGGAGGTGCGGCCCGCCACCGCGCTGCTCGCAGGTGAACTGCCCGGCGGCCGGGCGGGGGTCGGGTGGTCGACGCTGTCGGCGCTGCACGTCGAGCCCGCGACCACCCCTTCGCTCACCGTCCTCGACGTCGACGCGGCGGTCGACGGGCTGCGCGGCATCACCGGCACCGGCTCGGGACGGCGCCGCGCCGAGGCCTTGCACGACCTGCTCGGCAAGGCCACCGCCGAGGAGCAGCGGTTCCTGATCCGGTTGCTCGGCGGCGAGCTCCGGCAAGGGGCGCTGGAGGGCGTGATGCTCGAAGCCGTCGCCCGCGCCGCCGACGTGCCCGCCGCGCCCGTGCGCCGCGCGTTCATGCTCTCCGGCAGGCTGCCCGCCACCGCTGAGGCCGCGCTGCTGGGCGGTTCGGCGGCGCTCGCGGAGGTCCGCCTCGAAGTCGGCAGGCCGCTGCGGCCGATGCTCGCCTCCCCCGCCGACGTGCTGGACGCGGCGCTGGCCGAGCTCGGCGCCTGCGTCGTCGAGTACAAGCTCGACGGCGCGCGCATCCAGGTCCACCGGTCCGGCGAGCAGGTGCACGTCTACACCCGCACGCTGCGCGAGATCACCGGCCAAGTCCCCGAGATCGTCGCCCTCACCCGGAGCCTGACCTGCGATTCCGCGGTCCTCGACGGCGAGACGCTGGCGCTCGCCGACTCCGGACGCCCACGCCCGTTCCAGGAGACGATGGCCCGCTTCGGCGCGCAGAGCCCGCGCGACGAGGTGCTGCGGCCCTACTTCTTCGACTGCCTGCATCTGGACGGAACGGACCTGGTCGACGAGCCGCTGCACCGCAGGCTCGACGCGCTCGCCCGAATCGCACCGGAACACCGGGTCCCCGGCGTGCGTCCGCATTCCGACGCCGACGCGGCGGCGGTCCTGGACGACGCTCTCGACGCGGGCCACGAGGGCGTCGTGGTGAAAGCGCTCGACTCGCCGTACGCGGCGGGACGCCGCGGCCGGACCTGGCGCAAGATCAAGCCCTCGCACACGCTCGACCTGGTGGTGCTCGCCGCCGAATGGGGCCACGGGCGGCGCAGCGGCCACCTGTCCAACCTGCACCTCGGGGCCCGCGATCCCGACGGCGGGCCGCCGATCATGGTGGGCAAGACGTTCAAAGGACTCACCGACGAACTCCTCGCCTGGCAGACCAGCGAGTTCCCCCGCCACGAGACGCACCGCGACGACTGGACCGTGCACCTCGCGCCCGAGCTCGTCGTGGAGATCGAACTCGACGGCGTGCAGGTCAGCACCCGCTACCCCGGAGCGGTCGCGCTGCGCTTCGCCCGCGTGCTGCGCTACCGCCCCGACAAGAACGCGGCCACCGCCGACACCATCGAGGCGGTGCGGGCCATGCTTCCCGGCGGCGGAGCGCGGGATGAGAAAGTGGAGCCATGACCACACCAGGCGACGACGAGCAGGTCGGCTCCATCGACATCGGTTCGGGCAGCATCGATCCGCGCGATTTCCAGCCCAGCACCACCTCCGCCAAGGCCGAGTTCTACGTCGCGCTGATGCTCATCGAGATCTCGTCGGAATCCGCCGCCGAACCCCAGCTCTACGAGGAGTCCTTCGTGCTGGTCAAGGCCGAATCGGACGAGGAGGCCAAGGAGAAGGCCGTCGACTACGGCAAGCAGCAGGCGGCGAGCTACCACAACGAGGACGGCGAGCTGATCACCTGGAAGTTCAAGGAGCTCATCGAGGTCAAGCAGGTCGAGGACGCCACCTTCGACGACGGCTCCGAGCTCTACAGCCGCTTCTTCCGCAACTACAGCGCCTACCGCTCCTTCGAACCCCTCCTCAGCGGCGAAGAGATCTGAGCGGCGCCTCGCACGAACCCGGCCCGGCCAGACCGCGTTTCCAACCCACCGGTGATCTTTCAACTCGTTCGAGTGCACGAGCTTGATCTCGAACGCACGTTCCCGATCTAGTCAGGTGAGTGTTCTTCGCCGCCTACGCCGACGAGTCCTACGACCTCGATCTCGGCGTCTACATCCTCACCGCAAGCCTCGTCGACCTGACCGAGGCCGAAACCATCCGCACCACGCTCGGAGGCTTGCGCAAAGGCGGGCAGAAGCTCCACTGGAGCAAAGAACCTGACCTCCGGCGGGAAGAGCTCGCCAAGGTCGCGAGCGCATTCCGCAGCATCAGCTTGGCCACCGTGGGCACCGCACTCCCGATGAACGCCGAACGAGCCCGGCGGAAGTGCCTGGAAGCGGTCTTGCCGGAGATCGAGGCGGCGGGAACGAACATGCTGGTGATGGAGTCGCGCCAGGTTCGCAACGACAAGCTGGACAAGCAGACGCTCGCAGTCTGCAAGCACAAACGAGTGATCTCGACGAAGGTGCACATCGAATTCATGCCCGGCAGCACGGATGCGCTGCTCTGGCTTCCGGACATCGTGTGCGGGGCTGCGCTGGCCGCGTACCGAGGCGACGAGCGACATCTGGAGCAATTGTCCAGCGCCGCGATCGTGATCGAAGTGGATGCCTCGTGACCGGGCCCCTGAAAACGCAGAGGCCGGGGTCCCGCCTCCGGCGGGGGGTCCCGGCTTACTTCCACGCACCTCGGTGCGCAGCTGCTGTCAAACCTAGCCGTGCCGCCGCAACATCCGCAACATCGAGGCGCCACACTTCCAGATGATCTACAGCCCGTTCCCGCGCCTCTACAGCAGGTGGTCGTGCGGGCGAATCACATCGTCGCGGCCGGTCCGGCACGTATCGTGGACGACTGTGCAGTTCTTGAACGGGCAGCAGCCCACCACCGACCTGACCTATGACGACGTGTTCCTGGCACCGCGCCGCTCCGGCGTCGAGTCCCGGTTCGACGTCGACCTCTCGACCTCCGACGGATCGGGCGCGACGTTGCCCGTCGTGGTCGCCAACATGACCGCCGTCGCGGGCCGTCGGATGGCCGAGACCATGGCCCGCCGCGGCGGGCTCGTGGTGCTGCCGCAGGACGTCGCCCCGAGCGCCGTCGCCGAGATCGTGTCGTGGGTGAAGGAGCGCCACCCCGTCTGGGACACCCCGCTGGTGCTGCGCCCGGACGACGCCGTCGCCGACGTGCTCAACCTGCTGCCGAAGCGTTCGCACGGAGCCGTCGTGGTCGTCGACGACGACCGGCGGCCGGTGGGCGTGGTCGACGAGGCCGCCTGCGCGGGAGTGGACCGGTTCGCCCGGGTCGGCGAGGTCGCCGACCACCACCCGGTGGTGCTGGCGCTGGAGACCAAGCCGCGCGAGGTCTTCGAGCAGCTCGACCGCCAGGGCAGGCAGGTCGCCCTCGCCGTCGACGCCGAAGGCAGGCTCGCCGGGATCCTCACCCAGCGCGGTTCGCTGCGCGCGGAGATCTACGCGCCCGCTTTGGACGCCGCGGGCAGGCTACGGGTCGCCGCGGCGGTGGGCGTGAACGGTGATGTGCCCGGCAAGGCGGCGGCGCTGCTCGCTGCGGGCGTGGACGCGCTCGTCGTGGACACCGCGCACGGCCACCAGGAGAAGATGATCAACGCGCTGCGCTCGGTGCGCGCGCTCGACCCGACGGTGCCCGTGGTCGCCGGCAACGTGGTCACCGCCGACGGCGTGCGCGACCTCGTCGAAGCCGGCGCCGACGTGATCAAGGTCGGCGTCGGTCCGGGCGCCATGTGCACCACCCGCATGATGACCGGCGTGGGCCGTCCGCAGTTCTCGGCCGTCGCCGAATGCGCCGCCGCCGCCCGCGAACTCGGCAAGCACGTGTGGGCCGACGGCGGGGTCCGCCACCCGCGGGACGTGGCGCTGGCGCTGGCAGCCGGGGCTTCCTCGGTGATGGTCGGCTCCTGGTTCGCGGGCACCCACGAATCACCCGGCGACCTGCTGCGCGACGAGCACGGCCGGGCGTACAAGGAGTCCTTCGGCATGGCGTCCAAGCGCGCCGTCGGCGCCCGGACCCGCACCGACAGCGCCTTCGACCAGGCCCGCAAGGCGCTCTACGAAGAAGGGATCTCCAGCTCCCGGATGAAGGTCGACCCGAAGCGCCCCGGCGTCGAGGACCTGCTGGACGAGATCAGCTCCGGCCTGCGCTCCTCCTGCACCTACGCGGGAGCGCGCACCCTCGCCGAGTTCCACGAGCGGGCGCTGGTCGGCATCCAGTCCGCCGCGGGCTTCGCCGAAGGCCGCCCGCTGCCCACCGGCTGGTGACCTGCGGGGGGGACCCGTTCGCCTCCGACGACGCGAAGGCCTCCGGCCCCGGAGGCCTTCGTCCTGCCGTCGCGAGCCCGGTCAGGGGCGCCCGTGGTCGCGGGCGCCCCCGACCGGCCGTCGCTCAGGGCGTGAACTCCCCTTCCAGCATCTCCGTCACCAGCGCCGCCACCGGCGAGCGCTCCGAGCGGGTGAGCGTGATGTGGGCGAACAGCGGGTGCCCCTTGAGCTTCTCGATCACCGCCGCGACCCCGTCGTGCCGCCCGACGCGCAGGTTGTCCCGCTGGGCCACGTCGTGGGTCAGCACCACGCGCGAGTTCGCGCCGAGCCGGGACAGCACCGTGAGCAGCACGTTGCGCTCCAGCGACTGGGCCTCGTCCACGATCACGAACGAGTCGTGCAGCGACCGGCCCCGGATGTGGGTCAGCGGCAGCACCTCCAGCATGCCCCGCTCGGTGACCTCTTCGAGCACGTTCTCACTGGCCAACGCGCCCAACGTGTCGAAGACCGCCTGCGCCCAGGGCTGCATCTTCTCGTTCTCGCTGCCCGGCAGGTAGCCCAGCTCCTGGCCGCCGACCGCGTACACCGGCCGGAACACCACAACCTTGCGGTGCTGCTGGCGTTCGAGCACGGCCTCCAGCCCGGCGCACAGCGCGAGCGCCGACTTGCCGGTACCGGCCCGGCCGCCGAGCGACACGATGCCGACGTCCTGGTCGAGCAGCAGGTCCAGCGCGATGCGCTGCTCGGCGGAGCGGCCGTGCAGGCCGAAGGCCTCGCGGTCGCCGCGCACCAGCTTCACCTGCTTGTCGGCGGTGACCCTGCCCAGTGCGCTCTGGGTGCCGGCGAGCAGCCGCAGCCCGGTGTTCGCGGGCAGGTCCTTGGCATCGTCGAGATCGGCCTCGCCCTCCTTGAACAGCACGTCGACCGATTCCGGTGGCACGTCGAGGTCCGCCATGCCGTTCCAGCCCGTGGAGACCACGTCCTGAGCCCGGTATTCGTCGGCCTCCAGCGCGACCGACGCCGCCTTCACCCGCAACGGCATGTCCTTGGTCACCAAGGTGACCAGGTGCCCGTCCGCGGCGAGGTTCAGCGAACACGCCAAGATCCGGGCGTCGTTGGAGTCGGTGCGGAAACCTGGTGGCAGCACCTGCGGATCGGAGTGGTTGAGCTCGACGTGCAACGTGCCGCCGAGCTCGCCGATCTCGACCGGCGCGTCCAGACGGCCGTGCTCGATTCGCAGTTCATCGAGGCCGCGCAGGGCCTCGCGGGCGAACCAGCCGAGTTCGGGGTGATGCCGCTTCGCCTCTAGTTCGCTGATCACGACCAGCGGTAGCACCACGCGGTGCTCGGCGAAGCGGGTCATCGCCCACGGATCGGACAGCAGCACCGAGGTGTCGAGCACGTAGGTGCGGACCTCCGTTGGGGCTGCGACGCCTGCGGAAACCTCGGCCTGGGCCGGGTGTTCCGCTGCGGCCTGGGAACGTCGTGTGGTCACGGCTACTCCCTCGCGGGCGTGGGGCACACGCCTGCTCGTCGGCGGGCCGGGCCTGCCCCTGCCTGGCCTGGCCGAACCGACGGACGGTCCGGCGCAGCCACCGAGGCCGCGCACCGGCCCCGAGCGACCACGGAGGACGGTGATACCGTCCGATCCAGCCAACAGCCACGGTCAGGGCCTCCCCGGACGGGCCATTTACGCGTCGACCCGTCACTTCGGACGCTACCTCCGTGATTCCGTTCTGGGCAGGCGACCACACAGGTGATTCGCCAGAACGTCAGACGGGTGTCACGTACGCACCGGGTTCAGTGCACCCGGATGCCACCCGCGCACCGCGTCCGACTTCCCCGATGACGTTGAAATGCCTGCTCACAGCGGCGCTTCCACGATGTGGCGGTGACTTCGGAACACGGCCGCGGGACCCCCCGAACGTACGCACGTGCCGTGATCAACACAGCGTCCACTTTGGTCTGATCGAGTGAACAACGGGATCTTTCGTGCTTTTCGGCTAGCTGAACGCATCCGCTGATCGGATCAGCGCCGATTCCCCCGGCAGGCCCGCCCGGCCGTTCACCGACGGGACGTCGGCGAGCGCGACCGGCGTCCACGGCTCGCCGAGCCGCTTCCCCAGGTCCTCTCCGGCGGCGACCCTCCCGTGCAGCAGCTCCGCTCCCACGACGTAGGTGACCGCGTAGAGCCGCCACCGCGGATCCGCGATGAACCGCACGAACGCGCGAGCCCGCGCCGCCGGCAGGCACGCCCAGCGGACCAGCCGAGCCACCACCTCGTCCTCGCCCGCTCCGTCCTCGTGCAGCCACAACGCAGCGTCCAGCCGAACCCGGCGCAGCCGCAGCAGCACGTCGTGCACCCGTTCCGCCAGCTCCCCGTCGAAGGCGACGCCGGACTCCGCCAGCACCTCCGACGCCCACCTCCCCCAGCCCGGCCCCACCGCGAGGCGCAGCCCTGCGTCCGCGAGCCCTTCGGCGAGCAGCGACTGCGGCGTGTCCCGCAGGGCGATGCGGTGCTCGTGCCACCCGCGCTCATCGACGAGCAGCCGCTCCTTCCGGCAGTGCTCGGCGTGGTGACCGGGGTAGGACTCGTGCGCGACCAGTGCCGGGAGGTTCCCCGCCCACCCCGCGCGCTCCAGGTCGATCGCCACCAGCGAGCGGAACTCGCCCAGGTACCGGTGCAGCGCCGCCCACGGCCGGGCGCGGACGAAACGGTAGCGGACCTGCTCCTGCGTCGGCAGCTCCACTCGCGCGCGCACCCGCGCGCGCAAGGCCGCCGAGAGCGCCCGGACGGCCCGCGGCACCACCTCCGGCGGCACCCGCTCCCGCTCGGACAGCAGGGCGAGCCGCGCCGCCGGATCACCGGAGCCGGGCAGGACGTCGGACAGTTCCGCGTGCGCCTGGCGGTACCGCTCCGGATCGCCGCGCTCCGGGCGGACCTGGAAGCACCCTTCGACCTCGTCGCGGAACGACATCGGCTGCCCGGCGAGCTTCCTGCCGCGGCACTCCAGCGCGGCGAGCTGCGCGTCGAGGAACCTGGCACGCACCTCCGGCAGCCCGGAATCCGGCAGCGCGGCGCGCAGCCGAGCGGCCTGCGCCACGAGCGCGCCGGGGCTTGATACGGGCTCACGCTCGACGCCGCGGCACGTCCGCGGATCGGCGGTGCAGGACAGCACCGTCCCGTCGTCGAGCCGGCCGAAGCGCAACCCGAGCCGGAGGTATCCGCGCACCAGCTCCGAGGGGTCCACATCCGGACGGTACGGCCGCGCGAGCAGCACCGGAAGCCGCCGAACACCATTGCGCGCAACCCCGCGATCGAACCGGAATCGCCGAATGATATGCGAGCGATTTCTTACTCCCCGGTAGCCGCAAACCGAGCACGACCCAGAACTTGAGGGCCAAATTAATAGACCACACGATGGTGTTACCCAGCTGTGCTTACACCTTCAGGAATGGTTAGGTTTTTTTCGCGGCTGCCTCCCTGGGCGACTTCCGGGGTGCTCGTGAACGAGGGACCGCGGCCGCAACACCCGAAACAACAAGGAGCATCCAAGTGCTGAAGAAGGCAGTGATCGTCGCCGGCGCGGCGGCGGGTCTGATGGCGCTGGCACCGATCGCCAACGCGGACAGCGCGGACAACGACGGCGTCAACCTGCTGAACGACAACAACCTCAGCGTGCTGCCCGTCCAGGCCTGCGGGAACAACGTCGCCGTCCTCGGCGCCGTCGTCCCGATCCTGTCGCCGCAGACCAGCGACTGCACCAACGCCCCGGTGGTCGACCACCCCTCCGCCAAGGGCTGAGCAGGCTCTAGCCCCAGTCGCGGGAAACCCACTTGGAGCGGTTCGCGAGAGACGATCTCATTTCGCTTCACGTGTGTCGAATGCGACGGATTTCTGATTTCGAGGTAGTGTCACCGACCTAGCCGGAATCCCGTTCGACGATTCGAGCAGGATCCGTTCTCCGGTGACATCTCGATCGCCCTGAATCGGTGGCGGTGTGCGCGCACACGGGTAATCGTGCCGCTTCAGGGCATCCCGCGGCAATACACAAGGAGAGTGAACGCAATGATGAAGAAGGCAGTGATCGTCGCCGGTGCGGCGGCTGGCCTGATGGCCCTCGCTCCGATCGCCAACGCGGACAGCGCCGACAACGACGGCGTCAACGTGCTGAACGACAACAACATCAGCGCGGTGCCGGTGCAGCTGTGCGGCAACAACGTCGCCGTCCTCGGCGCCGTCGTCCCGATCCTGTCGCCGCAGACCAGCCAGTGCGTCAACGCCCCGGTGGTCGACCACCCCTCCGCCAAGGGCTGACACACTCGGCGCTCGTGTGGATGCAGAAAAGGCCAGGCCCTTCGGGACCTGGCCTTTTTGCTGCGCGGTGAACGATTTCCGCGCGGCTGGGCCGAATCCGGTGCGCTCCCGCCGCCGTACCGCGGGGCGCACCGGTCGAACGCTCAGCCCGCGCCGTAGCGGCGGTGCCGCGCCGAGTACTCGCGCAACGCGCGCAGGAAGTCGACTCGCCGGAACGCCGGCCAGTACGCCTCGCAGAACCAGAACTCCGAGTGCGCCGACTGCCACAGCATGAAACCGGACAGCCGCTGCTCACCGGACGTGCGGATCAGCAGGTCCGGGTCCGGCTGGCCGGAGGTGTAGAGGTGCTCGGAGATGTGGTCCACGGTGAGGAACTCCGCGAGCTCCTCGATGGTGGTGCCCGTCTCCGCGTGCTGCTGCAGGAGCTTGCGCACCGCGTCGGCGATCTCCTGCCGTCCGCCGTAACCGGCGGCGACGTTGACCTGCATCCCGGTGCGCCCCTCGGTGCGCAGCGCGGCGGCCGAGAGCCGGGCGGCCGTCTCGGTGGGCAGCATGTCCAGCGCCCCGACGATGCGCACCCGCCACGGGTTGCTCGCGTCGGTGAGCTCGTCGACGACCCCGGCGATGATCTCCAGCAGGGCGTCGAGCTCCGCGCTGGAGCGGTTGAGGTTGTCGGTCGACAGCAGCCACAGCGTGACCACCTCGACCTTGGCCTCCTGGCACCAGCCGAGCAGTTCGCTGATCTTGCGCGCACCCGCCCGGTGGCCGTGCGCGATGTCGAGCCCGGCTTCCTTCGCCCATCGGCGGTTGCCGTCGAGGATCACGCCCACATGTCGCGGCGCTCTGGCGCCTCTGAGCTTGCGGCGCAGCCGCCTCTCGTACACGTCGTAGATGAGTTCTCGCACACGAACCTTGAGCGCCACGCTCCCTGAGACTACGCGCGCCCCTGTCCAGCCCCGACGGTCCCTCCGCCGAATGCGGACGGTGACGGCCGGAATCGCGCCGCGGAGCTGCAACGGACATCACCGCCATTGGGGGAAGGCGCACAACCTACGGTCCCGTAATCTTGCGCTGTGACTAGCGCCCTGACAGCTCGACGCGCCACCTCCGACATCAAGCCGAGGATGCGCGGCTGGATCCACCTCTGGTCCCTGGTCGCCGCCGTCGCTTCGGGCGCGACGCTGATCTCGCTCGCGGCGGCCACCGTGGGTGCCGCCGCGGCACTCGGGACCTCCATCTACGTGGCGACCGTGCTCGGCCTGTTCGGGGTCAGCGCGCTCTACCACCGCAAGACCTGGAACTCGGTGGACGCGCGGACCTGGATGCGCCGCCTGGACCACTCGATGATCTTCCTGTTCATCGCGGGCACCTACACGCCGTTCGCGATGCTGGCGATGCAGCCCACCACCGGCGCGGTCGTGCTGGCCGTGGTGTGGGGCGGCGCGCTCGGCGGCGTGGTGCTGAAGCTGGCGTGGCCGAACGGGCCGCGCTGGGTCGGCGTGCCGGTGTACCTCGCGCTGGGCTGGGTCGCCGTGTTCGTGCTGCCGGAGCTGCTGTCGAACGCGGGCGTGGCGGCGTTCGTGCTGCTCGTGGTCGGCGGCGTGCTCTACTCGCTGGGCGCGATCTGCTACGCGAGCCGGTGGCCGGACCCGTGGCCGAAGACCTTCGGGTACCACGAGTTCTTCCACGCGGCCGTGACGGTGGCGGCGATCTGCCACCACGTGTCGATCTGGCTCGCCCTCTACGCCTGAGCTGGGCCGCGCCGCCCGCCCGCCGCACGAGGGCAGGCGGGCGGCGCGCTGATCAGCGGGCGAGCGCGGACATCAGCTCGTCGGCCGAAGTGACCGGGCGATCGCAGACGTACCCGCGGCAGACGTAGGCGGCGGTGCGCCCGTCGACGAGGCCGCGCCCGGCCAGCAGCGGCACCGCGTCCGCCTCCGGTGGTCCCGCCACCGCGACCGCGCCGCCCGGCGCGTGCCTGCGGGCGACGGCCAGCAGCTCGGCCCGGTCCGCGTCCTGGTCTCCGGCGACGGCGATCTGCACGGGCCCGTGCGCCAGCGCCTCGGCGGTGGCCAGCCAGTGCCCGGCGAAGCGCGGGGCGCGCTGCCCCAGCAGTCCCGCCCTGGACACCGCCTGCTCGGCGGCCTCGCGGTACCGGGTGGCGCGGTCCGAGCCGGCCAGCGCGGCGGCCGTCAGCAGCGCGGCGGCGGTCGCCGAAGCACCCGACGGGCTGGCGTTGTCCGTGGGATCGGAGGGTCGCCGCACCAGCGCCTCCGCGTCCGCGGCGGTGTCGTAGAAGACGCCGGGGTTCTCGTGATCGGCGAACTTGTCCAGCGCGGTGTCCAGCAGCTCGCACGCCGCGTCCAGCCACCGCCGCTCACCCGTGGCCTGGTGCAGCGCGAGCAACCCCTCCGCGAGGCAGCCGTGGTCCTCCAGGACCCCGGCCGCATGGCCCACGACGCCGTCGCGGGAGCTGCGGCGCAACCGCCCGTCGACGAGGTGCCGCTCGACCAGCAGCTCGGCGACCCGGGCGGCGTCGGTGATCCACTGCGGTTCGTCGAGGACCGCGGCGGCTTCGACCAGCGCGGTCAGCGCCATGCCGTTCCACGCCGTGACCACCTTGTCGTCGATCCCCGGCTGCGGCCGGCGGGCGCGGGCGTCCGCGAGGACCTCGCGAACCCGGCGCCACCGCACCGGGTCGTCAGGATCCCGGTGCAGCTGGAGGGTGGAGGCGCCGTGCTCGAAGGTGCCGTCCGGGGTCACGGCGAGCAGCGCCGCGGCCCACTGCGCGTCCTGCTCGCCGAGCACTTCGCGCAGCTCCTCCGGCGTCCAGACGTAGGTGAGCCCTTCGACGCCCTCGGTGTCGGCGTCGAGGGACGCGGCGAACGCGCCTTCGGCGGTGCGCAGGTCTCGCAGCAGGAACTCACCGGTCTCGCGGGTCACCCGCCGCGCCGACTCAGCCGAGTCGGTGTCCAGCCGTGCCAAGTGGGCGTAGGCGCGCAGCAGCAGGGCGTTGTCGTAGAGCATCTTCTCGAAGTGCGGCACGACCCATTCGGCGTCGACGCTGTAGCGCGCGAAACCACCGGCGAGCTGGTCGTACAGCCCGCCGCGGGCCATCGCCTCGCAGGACCGCTGCGCCAGCCGCAGCGCCCCGGCCGAGCCGGTGCGCTCGTGGTGGCGCAGCAGGAACTCCACGACCATCGACGGCGGGAACTTCGGCGCCCCGCCGAACCCGGCGTTCGCCTCGTCGAACTCGGAGCCCAGCCGGGACACCGCCGACTCCAGCACCTCGTCGTCCAGGCTGGATTCGGGAAGCGGCGGGCGCTGCCCGGCGAGCTGCTCGACGACTCGGGTCGCGGCCTGCCGAACCTCGGCGCCGCGCTCCGACCACGCCGCGGCCACGGCGTCGAGCAGCTGCGGGAACGACGGCATCCCGTGCAGCGGTTTCGGCGGGTAGTAGGTGCCGCAGTGGAACGGTTCGCCGTCCGGCGTGAGGAAGCACGTCATCGGCCAGCCGCCCTGCCCGGTCATGGCCTGGGTGGCCTCCATGTACACCGAGTCGACGTCGGGACGCTCCTCCCGGTCGACCTTGATGTTCACGAAGTGCTCGTTCATGACGGCCGCGATGTCGGCGTCCTCGAAGGACTCGTGCGCCATCACGTGGCACCAGTGGCACGCGGCGTAGCCGACCGACAGCAGCACCGGCACGTCCCGGCGGCGGGCCTCCTCGAACGCCTCCGGCGACCACGGCCACCACTGCACGGGGTTGTCCGCGTGCTGCAACAGGTACGGGCTGGTCGCGTCTTCAAGCCGGTTCATGCCGCAACCCTCCCACCCGCCGGTGATCACCGCACCCATCCGGCCCGGCGCCGGAACACCCCTGCTCGCAGGGTCGATCCGGCGCTCGGACGGGGGCTAGCGGGTAGTGGTACCGCCGCCCTTGGCTTCGGCGTCGGCCGCTTCGGGGTCGGCGTCACCCGCCGCGTCCGCTTCGGCCTTCGCCTTGGCTGCGGCTTCGGCTCGCTGGACGCGGGCCGGGGCCGCCGCGGCGGCGCGCTGCTCGTCGAAGCTGACCGGCAGCTTCTTCAAGTGCTTGGTCATCGAGCGGATCAGGAACGCCACCGCGATGGCGAACACGACCAGCAGCAACAGCCCCACCGGGGAGGACTTGCCGAAGTCCTCGCCCTGACCACCCGGGTCCGCCGGCGGAGCGGGCGACTGCGCGACCACCCAGGTCAGCGCCTCGTGCGCGTTCATGCCGACACCTTCTCCCGCACTCCGGAGAACAGGTCGTCCTCCGGCAACGTCGAATCGACCAGCGAGCGCACCAGCTCGTAGTCCTCCGTGGGCCACAGCGCTCGCTGGATGTCCAGCGGGACCGCGAACCACCGGCTGTCCGGGTCGATCTGGGTCGCGTGCGCGCGCAGCGCGTTGTCCCGCACCTCGAAGTATGCCCCGCACTCGACGCGGGTCGTGACCCGCTCGTCGTTGTCGGGCCTGCTGCCGTCCCACTTCGCGAGCCAGTCGCCGTAGGGCGACTCCAGGCCGCGCTCCAGCAGGGCGTCGTGGAACAGCTGCATCTTCTTCCGGGAGAAGCCGTGCGAGTAGTACAGCTTCAACGGCTGCCACGGCTCGCCCGCGTCCTGGTGCAGCTCCGGGTCGCCCGCCGCGTCGAACGCGGCCATCGACACCTCGTGGCAGCGGATGTGGTCGGGGTGCGGGTAACCGCCGTTCTCGTCGTAGGTGATCACGACGTGCGGGCGGAACTCGCGCAGCAGCGCCACCAGGTCGGCGGTCGGCCCCGCGGGATCGACCGTGGCGAAGCAGCCCTCCGGCAGCGGTGGCGTCGGATCGCCCTCGGGCAGGCCCGAGTCGACGTAGCCGAGCCAGCGGTGCCGGACGCCGAGGATCGCAGCGGCCTCCGCCATCTCCTGCCTGCGGATCGCCTGCATGTTGGCCAGCACGTCCGGTCGTTCCATGGCCGGGTTCAAGATGCTGCCCGCTTCACCACCCGTGCAGGTGACGACCATCACGTCATGGCCGTCGGCCACGTAGCGCGCGGTGGTCGCCGCCCCTTTGCTGGACTCGTCGTCCGGGTGCGCGTGCACCGTCATCAGACGCAGCTTCTCGGCCATCGGAGGCATGTTCCTTCCTGCTCACGTCACACCCGGCCCCGCTGACTGCCGGCCGGACACCCACAGGGATACTCAACGAGGGTGTCGCCACCCATTGTTCCCAATGGGCCGACATTCCCGAACGGCCGGGCGGGCATCGTCCGATCCGGCTAACCCCGATCGGAGCAGGAGGCGGCGGACGGTGAGCAGCCAGGTCCCCGAAGGGCGGTACGGGTCTCGCGCCCGGCGAACCGTCCCGCCGGTGGCCCGCTGGGCGCTCGGAGCCGTCGCGGTCGTCGTCCTCATCGCCGTGGCGCTCGTCGGGTACCAGAACCTGGGCAGCCCGCCGATCGAAGGCAAGCAGACCGCGTTCGAAGTGCTCGACGACGGTTCCGTCCAGGTCACCGCCGAAGTGCGGCGCGACGATCCGGCCAAGCCCGCCGCGTGCGTGATCCGGGGTCGCGCGGAATCCGGCGAAGAGGTCGGGCGAAAAGAGATTCTGGTGCCCCCGGCGGACGGCACGATCCAGCTGGGCACGGTGCTCCGTACCTCTCATCGAGCGACCATCGGGGAGGTGTACGGCTGTACCTACCGCGTTCCTGAATATTTGTCCACCCACCAGCGGCCAACCGGGTGAACAACTCTAGTCGGCCCCGGATGCTGAGATAATGCACTCCTTCGGTGGGCTGATTTGTGCTATCGTCATCAGCAGCACGGTCCCGCGCGGGCCGTGTTTTTTCCGTTCCTAGCAGTACCCGGAATTCGCAAGGACGGAAGTTGTCGGCCCGCGGAAGGCGGGTCGCCGTCGACGAGGAGTGGTGACCGTGAGCGATACCCAGGTGACCTGGCTGACCCAGGATGCTTATGCGCGGCTCAAGGGCGAGCTCGATGAGCTCGTGGCCAACCGCCCGGTGATCGCCGCGAAGATCAACGAGGCCCGGGAGGAAGGCGACCTCAAGGAGAACGGCGGGTACCACGCCGCTCGCGAGGAGCAGGGCCAGCTCGAGTCGCGCATCCGCCAGCTGCAGGAACTGCTGCGCACCGCCCAGGTCGGCGACGTGCCCACGGAGTCCGGCGTGGCCAAGCCCGGATCCGTGCTGACCGTGCGCTACGACGGCGAGGACGACACCGAGCAGTTCCTGCTGGCCAACCGGGAAGAGGGCGCGCACGGCGACCTCGAGGTGTACTCCCCGACCTCCCCGCTGGGCCAGGCGCTGCTGGAGGCCAAGGAAGGCGAGACGCGGGAGTACGAACTGCCCAACGGCGGCACCATGAAGGTGACCCTGGTCAAGGCCGAGCCTTTCGCCGGCTGAACCATCAGCGGTAGCGGGCGTGACCTGAGCACGCCCGCTCCGCTTATCGGCGCTCGCTTTATCGCGCACTCCGGGCGGCGCGCGCACGTCTTCGCATCACGCCCCCGATAACACGACGCGCTTGGTCTCGCAGACCACTCGATCAGCGAGACCAACCCGTTCGGCTCCCGTTGCCGCGCATCGTGGATTTCGCATCGAAAACGTCAGGAAGTGAATTCCCACTTTCCTGAACCGATCTCGTACACATCGTATTCAGCGTCCCGTCGAATGAATGACGCATTCGGATCGGCGCGCACCGCGATCGGCACGTGGACCTCGGCGGTGGTGTTCACCGGAACCTCCGCTTCGAGCCGGTACCCGCCGTCCACCCGGGACCACCGCGTCGCGATCTCCCCGTACGGCCCGGAGAACCGCGCGGCCGCCCGCCGCACGCCGCCGCCCGGGCGCGGTCGCACGAGCACCCTGCGGAAACCCGGGTCGAGCGGTTCGATGCCCGCGATCGTCCGGTACATCCATTCGCCGACGGAACCGTAGGCGTAATGGTTGAACGAATTCATCGACGGATCGTTGAACTCGCCGTCCGGCCGGATCGAGTCCCAGCGCTCCCACATGGTCGTGGCACCGCGGTCGATCTGATACCCCCACGAGGGGAATTCGCGCTGCTCCAGCAGCCGGTAAGCGGTGTCGAGGTGACCGGTGTCGGTGAGCACCGGCAACAGGTACGGGGTGCCGAGGAAACCCGTGGCCAGGTGCCCGCCGCGCTGCTCGATGAGCGAGACCAGCCGATCGGCCCCGGCGGCGCGCAGCTCCGCGGGCACCAGGTCGAACGACAGCGCGAGCACGTATCCGGTCTGGGTGTCGCCACGGCCCGCCGCGGCGTCGTCGCGCAAGCGGCCGGTCTCGTCCAGGTAAGCCCGCTGGAAGGCCTCGCGCACTCGTCCGTGGTGGTCGCGGTGACGCTGCGCGTCGGCCGTTTCGCCGAGCGCGTCGGCGGCCTGCGCGGCCGCCCGCGCCGCGTAGCCGACCCAGGCGGTGGCGATGAGGTCGCGCCGCGTCTCCTCGTCCACGTTGAGCCAGTCCCCGTAGCGCGCCCCGTCCGCCGGGCGCAGGTCCCCGTCGCTGGTCGCGGTCAGGTGGTCGAGCCAGCGCAGCATCGCCGGGTAGTTCTCCGCGAGCGCCCGCCGGTCGCCGAAGCGCTCGTAGAGCAACCACGGGACCGTGACGCCCGCGTCGCCCCACCCGGCCGTTCCCGCGCCGAGGTCGCCGACGGCGGGAGCGACGTCGGGGAACGCGCCGTCCGCGCTCTGGGCGTCGCGCAGGTCGGTGGTCCACTTCGCGAGGAACCCGGCCGAGCCCGCGACGTAGGCGGCGGTCCCGCAGAACACGTTGATGTCGCCGGTCCAGCCGAGCCGCTCGTCGCGGGCCGGGGTGTCGGTGGGAATGGACAGGAAGTTGCCGCGCTGCCCCCAGGTGATGTTGCGCTGCAACCGGTCCAGCATCGGCTGATCGGTGCTCAGCGACATCGTCTGCGGCAGGTCGCTGTGCAGCACCAGGCCCACCACGTCGGCCGGTTCGGGGGCGGCGCCGGTGACCTCGACGTAGCGGAAGCCGTGGAAGGTGAACTTCGGTTCCAGGACCGCGGCGCCGCCGGCGAGCACGTAGGTGTCGGTGGCGGTGGCCTCCCGCAGGTTGTCGGTGTAGGCGGTGCCGTCGGGGTTGAGGACCTCCGCGTGCCGCACCCGCACCTCGGTGCCCGCCGCCGCGTCGACGTGCAGCCGCACCACGCCCACGATGTTCTGGCCCAGGTCGTAGACGAAGGTGCCGGGGGCGGGTTCGGTCCGGTTCACCGCGGGCAGCTGCTCGGTCGCGCGCACCGGCGGATCGGCTTGGGCGACGGGGGCGACCGCGATGCCGTCGTCGACTTCGACGGCGGTCCAGGAGCTCGCGTCGTAGCCGGGCGAGCTCCAGCCCGGGGTCGCGGCGCGGGCGTCCTGCTCCTCGCCCATCAGCAGGTCGGAGGAGCGGATGGCTCCGGTCGCCGTGCGCCAGCCGTCGTCGGTGCCGACGGTGCTGCGGCTCCCGTCCGCGTGGTCGAGCTCCAGCTGCGCTCGCAGCAGCGGCCGGTCGCCGTACTGGCCGGGACCGAACATGCCCACGTGCCCCGCGTACCAGCCGGGCCCGAGGTGCGCGCCGAGCACGTTGTCGCCGTCGCGCACCAGTTCCGTCACGTCGTAGGTCTGGTACTGCACCCGCACCCGGTAGTCGGTCCAGCCGGGCGCGAGCCGGTGATCGCCGACGCGGTGGCCGTTGAGCTCCGGTTCGTAGACGCCGAGCGCGGTGGCGTAGAGCCGGGCGCGCACGACCGGGGCGGCGACGTGGAAGTCCTTGCGCAGCTGCGCGGTGCCGCCGTCGGGTGGCCGGATCCAGCGGGCCGTCCAGTTCGCCGCGTCCTGCAGGCCGGTCTCCCACCAGGCCGGTTCTCCGTACGGCGAGGCGGTGCCCTGCGCGTCCCAGACCCGGACCGACCACCAGTAGCGGGTGCGCGGGCGCAGCGGGGGGCCGCCGTATTCGACGAGCAGCGAGTCCCCCGCGGGCACCTCGCCGCTGTCCCACACGTCGGCGGAGCCTTCGCGCAGCAGGTCGGCGGAGGTCGCCACGAGCAGCCGGTAGGCGGATTGCACCTGGTCACGCGCATCGGAACCGAGGTGCCAGCTCAGCCGTGGCCGGGGCACGTCGAGGCCGAGCGGTTCGGCCGCGTGTTCCACGCCGGTGCCGGTCACGCGGATGCCGGGCCCGGCGGCGGCCGTGCCGCCGGGGCTCATCGCGACGAACGCGGCGGTGCCCGCGGTGGCTTTGAGGACGGTGCGCCGGGTCGGTCCAGGACGGTCCATGTCGCCTTCCTTCTCCCAGCGCGGGGCGCCGGTGGCGATCACGGGCGGGTGGATCTTCGCCGGCGGGGATCGCGGATCAGCACTGCGCTGGGCTGTTCCGGAGTGAGCTCGGACGGATCAGTTAAACGTTTCATGCCTGCGCATCAACACCGCTGGACGGGCGGCGCGGGTGCAAACCGAGAGGTTGCCTCGGATTTGCAACGAAATCGCATGCGGTCAGGGGCAGCGACGAACGATCACCGCGAGGAACGGGCCGGGCCGAGTCGAACCCCAGCGGGCGCAGTGATCTTAAAACGTTTCAAAAAGAAAGATACTCAGCCCCGCGCGAGATCGTCAAGGCGCGGCCGGAGGATCACCCGCCAGCCGCTCCAGCAACGGCCGCACCCGCGGCGGCACCGGCGTGGACAACGCGATCGACGTCGACGTCCGCAACACCTGCGGCGCCGCCACCACCTCGTCGATCACCCGCTGCAGGTCCGCGTTCGAACGCGCCACCAACCGCACCCACAGATCGCCCTCGCCGGTGGTCGTGTGCACCTCGCACACCTCGTCGATCGCGGCCAGCCGCTGCGCCACCGCGTTGCGCTGCCCCTGCGCGATCTCCAGCACCGCGAACGCGGTCAACCCGTACCCCATCGCCGCCAGGTTCAGATCCGGCGGGAAACCGCGCAGCACCCCGCGCCGACGCATCCGGTCCAGCCGAGCCTGCACCGTCCCGCGCGCCACGCCGAGGCGCCGCGAGCACTCCAGCACGCCGAGGCGCGGCTCGTCGGCCAGCAACAGCAGCAGCCGGGCGTCGAGCGCGTCCAGCTCGGTCTCCTCGAAGTCCACCAGCGCCTCCCTGCACAACCTGACCAGCCGATCCGCCCGCCGATCGGCACTTCTGCACACCTTGCCCAGCAGAACGGAAGTCCCTTGCGCAGCATGCCCGACCGGCTCACGCTGCAGCGCACGAACCTCGCACAAGGCAGGGAGGCCATCGTGACCGGCACCGTCGACCACGACGACATCGGCACCACCGGCAAGCTCGATGACGTCACCTTCGATCAGATGCGCCGACTCGTCGGACTCGTCGACCACGACACGAGCCACGACCCGTTCCCGGTGCGGGCGATGGACGCGGTCGTGTTCGTCGTCGGCAACGCCACCCAGAGCGCGCTGTTCTACCAGGTCGCGTTCGGCATGGAGCTCGTCGCCTACCGCGGCCCCGAACACGGCTACCGCGACCACAAGTCCTACGTGCTCAAGTCCGGCTCCGCCCGCTTCGTGCTGCAGGGAGCCGTCGATCCGGACAGCCCGCTCGCCGACCACCACCGGGCGCACGGCGACGGCGTGGTCGACCTCGCGCTGGAAGTGCAGGACGTGGACCGCTGCGTCGAACACGCCCGCGCGCAGGGCGCGACGGTGCTCGACGAGCCAAACGACCTCACCGACGAGCACGGGGTGGTGCGCACCGCTGCCATCGCGACCTACGGCGAGACCAGGCACACCCTGATCGACCGCAGCCGCTACACCGGCCCGTACCTGCCCGGGTACGTCGCCCGCAGCAGCGGCTACGTCAAACCGGAAGGGGCGCCGAAACGCCTGTTCCAGGCCGTCGACCACTGCGTCGGCAACGTCGAACTCGGCGACATGGACCGCTGGGTCGGGTTCTACAACCGGGTGCTGGGCTTCGTGAACATGGCCGAGTTCGTCGGCGACGACATCGCCACCGAGTACTCCGCGCTGATGAGCAAGGTCGTCGCCAACGGCAACCACCGGGTCAAGTTCCCGCTCAACGAGCCCGCCGCCGGGCGCAAGAAGTCGCAGATCGACGAGTACCTGGAGTTCTACCGGGGCGCGGGCTGCCAGCACATCGCGCTGGCCACCGGCGACATCCTGCGCACCATCACCGCGATGCGCGCCGCCGGCGTGGAGTTCCTCGCCACGCCCGACTCGTACTACGACGACCCGGAGCTGCGGGCCCGCATCGGGGAGGTGCGGCTGCCGATCGAGACCTTGAAGGAGCACGGCATCCTCGTCGACCGCGACGAGGACGGCTACCTGCTGCAGATCTTCACCAAGCCGATCGGCGACCGGCCGACGGTGTTCTACGAGCTCATCGAGCGGCACGGCTCGCTGGGCTTCGGCAAGGGCAACTTCAAGGCGCTGTTCGAAGCCATCGAGAGGGAGCAGGAACTGCGCGGCAACCTCTGAGGCACGCTTCCTCCGATCCTTCGCGACGAAGATCGAAGGCAACCTCCGAGGTCGCCTCGCCGTCCCACGCAGGGGGTCGGGTTGAACCCCGGCGGGTCCCGCGCCGTTCGCGCGCGGACCCGCCGGGGCCTGCGGCGGTGCCGGTGCGCGTGATCACCGGCATCGCCGCCGCACGATCAGTGCTTCAGCGTTCGGAGGTGACGGTGAAGCCCGCGCGGGTCAGCTCGGCGACCACGTGCTCGCGGTGCTCCGGCCCGCGCGTCTCCAGGCTGATCTCCACGTCGACCTCGCCGAGCGCGAGGGCGCCGGAGATCCGGGAGTGCTCGATGTCGAGCACGTTCGCCGCCAAGTCCCCGAGCTGAGCGACCAGTCCCGCCAGCGACCCCGGCCGGTCCGGCAGGCGCACCCGCAGCGACAGGTAGCGGCCCGCCGAGGTCATGCCGTGCCGGATCAGTTGCAACAGCAGCAGCGGATCGATGTTGCCGCCGGAGAGCACCGCCACCGTCGGCGCCGTCATCAGGTCCGGGCGCTCCAGGATTCCCGCGACGGCGGCGACCCCGGCCGGTTCGGCGACCAGCTTCATCCGCTCCAGGCACAGCAGCAACGCCCGCGACAAGGCCTGCTCGCTGACCGTGATCATGTCGTCGACGAGCGCGGACACGTGCGCGAACGTCACCTCGCCGGGCTCGGCGACGGCGATCCCGTCGGCCATCGTGCGGGTGTCCTCGATGCGCACCGGCGCGCCCCGCTCCAGCGACGCGGGCCAGGCGGCGGCCTGCTCGGCCTGCACGCCGATCACCCGCACCTGGGGGCGCACGGCCTTCACCGCGGCGGCCACTCCGCTGATCAGGCCGCCGCCGCCGGTCGGCACCACCACCGTGCCTGCGTGCGGGAGCTGTTCGAGGATCTCCAGCCCGACCGTGCCCTGCCCGGCCAGGACGTCCGGGTGGTCGAACGGGTGGATGAACTCCGCGCCCGTCCGGTCGGCGTGCTCCTTGGCCAGGGAGAGGGTTTCGGACAGCACCGCGCCCTCCGCCCGCACCGTCGCGCCGTAGGACTGGGTCGCCGCCAGCTTCGGCAGCGTCGCGCGCTCCGGCATGAACACGGTGGAGCGGATGCCCAGCAGCGACGCCGCCAAGGCGACGCCCTGCGCGTGGTTGCCCGCGCTGGCCGCCACCACCCCGGCGGCGCGCTGCCGCTCGTCGAGCGCGCGCAACCGGACGTAGGCGCCGCGCAACTTGAACGCCCCCGTGCGCTGGAGGTTCTCGCACTTCAGGTGCACGTCACCGCCGACGTGATCGCTGAGCACCCTGGAGTGCGCGAGCGGGGTCCGCCGGACCACGTCGGAGAGCTCCTTGGCCGCGGCGTGGATCCGGTCCAGGCTGATCAGGTGCATACCGCCAATCGTGCACCAGCGCGAACCACGACCGCCGAGCGAGGTGTTGGGTACGCTGCGCAGTACGCGTGATCGACCTGCGGCACCGGGGCTCTGCCGGGCGCACGCGGCGGACCCACTACTGCGCAGCGGCGCGCGGAGCAGGCGCTGGCGGGGAGGACGTATGGCACCGGCGATGGCTTCGACGGGAACGTTGTCACTGGTGGGCGGCGTCGCGCTGGCGACGGTCCTGTCCGCGGCGGCGGTGTTCGCGGTGGCTCAGAGCGGCTGCGACGATCCCGGCACGTACCGCGAGCGGGACGGCGTCGTCGAGCTCATCGGCGGGTGCGTGCAAGCGGAGGACCTGCCCGTCACGCCGGCGCCGCAGCTCGGCGACGCACCGCACTCGCCGCCCGCGGACACCGACCCGTCGATCGCTCCCTGATCCGGACGGCTCGACGACGACGGCCCGTCCACCCGGCCGATGCCGGGCGAACGGGCCGCTGGTCCCTACTAGTCAGAGCGCCGCGAGCAGGTCCTCGACGAGGTCGTCGGCTTCCTCGATGCCGACCGACAGCCGCACCAGCTCGCCGGGCACCTGCAGCGCGGAGCCCGCGGTGCTGGCGTGGGTCATCTTGCCGGGGTGCTCGATCAGCGACTCGACCCCGCCGAGCGACTCCGCCAAGGTGAACAGGCGGGTCTTGGCGCACACGTCCAGCGCGGCCTGCTCGCCGTCGACGTGGATGAACGAGATCATGCCGCCGAAACCGTGCATCTGCTTCGCCGCGACCTCGTGACCGGGGTGCTCGGGCAGGCCCGGGTAGTAGACCTTGGCGACCTTCGGGTGCTCGCGCAGGGCCGCGGCGATGCGTCCCGCGTTGGCGCTGTGCCGGTCCATCCGCGCCGCCAGCGTCTTCACACCGCGCAGCGTCAGCCACGCGTCGAACGGACCGGGGACGGCGCCCGCGGTGTTCTGCAGGAACGCCACCGAGCTCGCCAGCGCGTCGTCGGAGGTGAGCACCGCGCCGCCGACCACGTCGGAGTGGCCGCCGAGGTACTTGGTGGTGGAGTGCACGACCACGTCCGCTCCCAGCTCCAGCGGACGCTGCAGGTACGGGGTGGCGAAGGTGTTGTCGACGACGAGCTTGAGGCCCGCGTCCCGCGAGACCTGCGCCAGCGCCGCGATGTCGGCGACGGTCAGCAGCGGGTTCGTGGGCGTTTCGACCCACAGCACCTTCGTCTCCGGCCGCACCGCCGCCCGCACCGCGTCGACGTCGGAGACCGGGACCGGCGTGTACTGCACGCCCCACTCGGTGAGCACCTTGTCGACCAGGCGGAACGTGCCGCCGTAGGCGTCATCGGGAATGATCATGTGGTCGCCGGGTCGCAGCGTCCCGCGCAGCACGGCGTCAGTGGCCGCCATCCCGGAGGAGAAGGCGCGGCCGTGCTTGGCGCCTTCGAGCTCCGCGAGGCACTGCTCCAGCGCGGTGCGGGTCGGGTTCCCGGTGCGCGAGTACTCGTACCCCGAGCGCATGCCGCCGACGCCGTCCTGGGCGTAGGTGGAGGTGGCGTGGATGGGGACGATCACCGAACCGGTCGTCGGATCGGGTTGCTGGCCCGCGTGGATCGCGCGGGTGGCGAAGCCATCACTCATATGCCGCAGCGTACGGACCACACGTCCCTCCGCCGTTCGGCAGGTCGCCGTTGCGATCCGACGCGTTCGGGCGAAGACCGCCGGGCGCACGACGACGGCCCCCGACCGAGGTGGTCGAGGGCCGTCGTGGCTGGTTCAGCGGGTCACCACTGGGGCGGCTGCTGCCCCGGCTGCTGCGGGTAGCCACCGGGCTGCGGCGGCTGCTGGCCGTACTGCGGCTGCCCGTACTGCGGGGGCTGGCCGTACTGCGGCTGTCCCGGCTGCGGCTGCCCGTACTGCGGCTGACCGTAGGGGTTCGGCTGGCCAGGCTGGGGCTGGCCGTAGGGGTTCGGCTGCCCCGGCTGCGGCTGGCCGTAAGGGTTGGGCTGGCCGGGCTGCTGCCCGAACTGCGGTTGCCCCGGCTGCTGCCCGAACTGCTGCGGTTCTCCGAACTGCGGCTGGCCAGGCTGGGGCTGGCCGTAGGGCTGCGGCTGGCCCGGCTGCGGCTGGCCGAACTGGGGCTGGCCGTACGGCTGCTGCGCGTAACCGGCCTGCGGGCCGCCCTGCGCGGCGGGACCGGCGTCAATCCATTCCCGTGTCGCGGGCAGCATCGCCAGTACCGCGATGGCGATCGGAAGGATCGCACCGACGATGTTGCCGATGACCTCCGGCACGGTGGTGGCGAATCCGATCGCGCTGATCAACGCGATCAACGCGGCGAGCCCGGCGCCACCTGCCGTCAAGTACGGCCCGAGAGGCTTGCGCAAGATCAGGAATACGCCACCCACCAGCATCACGATCACGCCGAGGAGGCTCAGCAACTGCAAGCCGCCTGGAAGGCCGGCGAAGATGCTCATTACGAGAACGCCGAGGACGTTCAGCCCACCAAGAACGGCGGCCACCCAGCCGGTGACCTTGGCGAGGGTGCCGTTCTCCGCACCGGATTGGCCCGGACCGCCGGGCATCTGCGGCGCGAACCCCGGCTGCCCGGGAGCGGCCTGCGGCGGCGGTGCGCCGAAACCGGCCTGCGGCGCCGGGAAGCCGCCACCGGGAGTACCGGCGGGCGGCTGCTGCGGGAAGCCGCCGGGCTGGCTCTGGGTGCCGGGCTGGCTGTACATCGGCTGCGGCGGCTGCATCGACGGCGGCACCATCTGCGTCGCCGACTCACCGCCGCCCGCGTTGCCGGGCTGTTCGTACATCGGCTGCGGCGGCTGCATCGACGGCGGCACGACCTGCGTGGAGTCCCCACCCGCGGACGGCTGCGCGGGACGCACGACCTGGGTGGAGTCCGCGGACGCCTGGCCCGCGTTCTGGTCCAGTTGCGCGGGGCGGACGACCTGAGTGGCGTCCGCGCCGGAGGACTGGTCGGTGGCCGGGGTCTGCGGGTCCAGCTGGGAACTGATCTGCGACTCGGCGGCCTGCGCCTCCGACTCGGTCCCCTGCGGTTGCTGTCCCTGCTGACCGCCGTCCGGCGGCTGCGGAGAGCTCATCGGGTTTCCTGACCCCCTTGGGCGTGAAGCATGACGTCTGAAGCGAGTTGATCGTCCACACGCTATCCGATATGTCAGCAGCGTAGCGGCCGTCCGTAACGAAAAGTCAACGCCCGGCGATGAACGCGAGCACGTCCTGGCGGGTGACCACACCGGCGGGCTTGCCGCCGATGAGGACCATCGCTCCGTCGGCGCCCGCCAGCGCCGACATCGCCGCGCTGACCTCCTCACCTGCGCCGATGGTGGGCAGCGGCGGGGACATGTGCTCTTCGATGCGGTCGGCGAGCTGCGCGCGACCGGCGAACAGCGCGTCGAGCAGGTCGCGTTCGTTGACCGCTCCGGCGATCTCCGCGACCATGATCGGCGGTTCGGCGTTGACGACCGGCATCTGGGACACCCCGAATTCCCGCAGGATGGCCACCGCCTCCGCGACGGTCTCGTTCGGGTGAACGTGGACGAGCTCGGGGATGGTGCCGTCCTTGCGCAGCAGCACGTCCTTGATGGCTGCGCCCGCGTGGTCCGGGGACAGGAAGCCGTACTTCGCCATCCACGAGTCGTTGAAGACCTTGCCGAGGTAACCCCGGCCGCCGTCGGGCAGCAGCACCACGATCACGTCGTCCGGCCCGGTGCGCTCCGCCACCCGCAGCGCCGCCGCGGCGGCCATCCCGCAGGAACCGCCGACGAGCAGCGCCTCCTCGCGGGCGAGGGACCGGGTCATGGTGAACGAGTCGGCGTCGGAGACGGGCACGATCTCGTCGCAGATGTCGCGGTCGTAGGTCGTCGGCCAGAAGTCCTCGCCGACGCCCTCGACGAGGTACGGCCGCCCGCCGCCGCCGGAGTACACCGAGCCCTCCGGGTCGGCGCCGATGATCTGCACCTTCCCGCCGGAGACCTCCTTGAGGTAGCGCCCGATGCCGGAGATGGTGCCGCCGGTGCCGATGCCCGCCACGAAGTGCGTGATGCGGCCTTCGGTCTGGCGCCAGATCTCCGGGCCGGTGCTCAGGTAGTGCGACTCGGGGTTGGCGGGGTTGGCGTACTGGTTGGGCTTCCAGGCGCCGTCGATCTCGGTGACGAGCCGGTCGGAGACGCTGTAGTAGGACTCGGCGTGCTCCGGCGGCACCGCGGTCGGGCAGACGACGACCTCGGCGCCGTACGCCTCCAGCACGCTGCGCTTGTCCTCGCTGACCTTGTCCGGGCAGACGAACACGCAGCGGTATCCCTTGCGCTGCGCCACCATCGCCAGGCCGACACCGGTGTTGCCGGAGGTGGGTTCGACGATGGTCCCGCCGGGCTTGAGCTCCCCGGAGTCCTCCGCGGCTTCGACCATGCGCAGCGCGATGCGGTCCTTGACGCTGCCGCCGGGGTTGAGGTACTCGACCTTCGCCAGCACCGGCGTCGAGGCGGACTCGGCCAGCGAGTTCAGCCGCACCAGCGGGGTGTTGCCGACGAGGTCGATGACGTGCTCGACGTAGTCCACAGCGAGTCCCTTTCGCTCTCCGTGACGATGTGGGGCTGAGCCTAAGTGCCCGATTCCCGCATCTTGTCGCACGGGTGGTCCGGTGGCGTGCCGTTCGGGCGGTTTCGACACCGGCGCGAGGTGATCCGTTCCACGCGGCGTGGTCCCCGGCTAACCCTGCTTCGCGGCGGGGCGACAAGCGGGTGGGAACGTTTCTCACCTCGAAGGCGTATTCAGTAGTAGGGACGCGTCGGGGTGGCGCGAGGAGGAGCGGGGCATGGTCGGGGCGCGGGTGTTACGGCTGGCGATGGTCGCGGCGGGGACCGTCGGAGGGGTGTCGGGCGCCGCGTACGGGCTGCTCAACGGGCAGTCCTGGTACGCGCGGCGAGCCATCGGCGAACCCGTCGGCGTCCCGTTCCGCTCGGACGGCGTCCACCTGCCGGACGGCACCGGTCCGGTCGCGTCGCCGCCGGAGGGCGATGCGCCGCTGCGGCTGGCGGTCCTCGGCGACTCCTCGGCGGCCGGGCTCGGTGTGGAGGCGCCGGACGAACTGCCGGGCGTGCGGATCGCCCGGGGCCTGGCGGCGGAGCTGGAGCGGCCGGTCGACCTGACCACTTACGCGATCGTGGGCTCCACGTCGCGGGACCTGGCGGCGCAGGTGGACGCGGCGCTGGTGGCCCCGCCCCAGCTGGTGCTGGTGATCATCGGCGCGAACGACGTCACGGCCCGGCTGTCGGTGGCGGAGTGCGCGGCGCTGCTCGGTGCCGCGGTGGCCCGGCTGCGGGAAGCCGGGGTGGGCGTGGTCGCCGGGACCTGCCCGGACCTGGGGGCGATCCGGCCGATCCCGCAGCCGCTGCGCTCGGTGGCCTCCTCGTGGAGCCTCGCGCTGGGCCGCGCCCAGCGCCACGCGGTGGAAGCCGCGGGCGGCGGCGCGGTGCCGCTGGCGGACCTGCTGTCCCCGGAGTTCCTGACCCGGCCGCAGGAGCTGTTCAGCCCCGACCGGTTCCACCCGTCGGCCGCGGGCTACGAGGCCGCCGCCGGGCTGCTGCTGCCCGCGTTGTGCTCGGCGATCGGCGAGTGGCAGGGCCCGCCGGTACCGCAGCCACCGGTCCGCTCGTCGGCGGCGGAAGCGCGTCGCCCCACCAGCCGCGTCGTGGCCCGCCTGAACCGGAGGTTCGGCCGCCGCCAGGCCACGTGAGCGCTCCGCTTCGGCGGCGGGCTTCGCCCGGTTCGGGCGGTGCCTCCGGGTAACGAGCGGCGCCGGGGCGGAGTTGCTGGTGACGGTCGTCTCAGCACGTCGGGACCGATGTCGGTCTTAAGGTGGCGCGAGTAGCCGGCCCAGCCGTGCCGCCGCCGGCGCGGCGTCCCGTAGGCGAACGAAGGAGTTCCCGAATGCCCGAAGCAGTCATCGTCTCCGCCACGCGCTCGCCCATCGGCCGCGCGGGCAAGGGCTCGCTGGTCGACGTGCGCCCGGACGACCTGGCCGCGCAGATGGTGCGCGCCGCGCTGGACAAGATCCCGCAGCTGGACCCCACCGAGATCGACGACCTGATGCTCGGTTGCGGCCTGCCCGGCGGCGAACAGGGCTTCAACATGGCCCGCGTCGTGTCGGTGCTGCTGGGTTACGACCAGCTGCCCGGCACCACCATCACCCGCTACTGCTCGTCGAGCCTGCAGACGACGCGGATGGCGCTGCACGCCATCAAGGCCGGTGAAGGTGACGTGTTCATCAGCGCCGGTGTGGAAGCGGTGTCCCGGTTCGCGAAGGGCAACTCGGACTCGCTCGACGACACGCACAACCCCGTGTTCGCCGACGCTGAGGCCCGCACCCAGGCCACCGGGGAGCAGGGCGCCGACGAGTGGGTCGACCCGCGCGAGTTCGGCAAGGTGCCCGACGTCTACATCCCGATGGGCCAGACCGCGGAGAACCTGGCGCGGGCCAAGGGCGTGAGCCGCGACGAGATGGACGAGTTCGGCGTGCGCTCGCAGAACCTGGCGGAGAAGGCCATCGCGGACGGGTTCTGGGCGCGGGAGATCACTCCGGTGACGACGCCCTCCGGCACGATCGTCGACGCCGACGACGGCCCGCGCGCCGGAGTCACGAAGGAGGCCGTGTCCGGCCTGAAGCCGGTGTTCCGCCCGGACGGCCGGATCACGGCCGGGAACTGCTGTTCCCTCAACGACGGCGCCGCCGCGCTGGTGATCATGAGCGACGTGAAGGCGAAGCAGCTGGGCCTGACCCCGCTGGCGCGGGTCGTGTCGACCGGCGTGTCCGGCCTGTCGCCGGAGATCATGGGCCTCGGCCCGGTGGAGGCCTCCAAGCAGGCCCTCAAGCGCGCCGGGCTGGGCGTCGGGGACATCGACCTGGTGGAGATCAACGAGGCGTTCGCCGCGCAGGTCATCCCCTCCTACCAGGAACTGGGCTTCCCGCTGGAGAAGGTCAACGTCAACGGCGGCGCCATCGCCGTCGGCCACCCGTTCGGCATGACCGGCGCCCGCATCACCAACACCCTGATCAACTCCCTCCAGTGGCACGACAAGCAGTTCGGCCTGGAGACCATGTGCGTCGGAGGCGGCCAGGGCATGGCGATGGTCCTGGAGCGGCTTTCCTGAAGGTGCCCCGGTCGGTTTGCTTTGGTGTCCGGGTAGCGGAACCTCAGGTGTCTTCTCGCTGCGGGATCTTTTTCCCGAGTGGCTACCTCGCGGATCAGGTGCAGCGCCTCGGATTCGAGGATGTC